>JAJRDC010000199.1 GCA_028678635.1 Methanomicrobiales archaeon | reverse complement strand
CCGGCGGCCAGGAGCAGGCACTGCACCGGCCCACCAGCAGGTCCGACCGTCCCAGGGCTCCGACGATCTCCGTCTCTCCGGGTGCCAGAGAGACGATCCGCCGGACCGGGACCGGTACCTTCACCGTGTATCCCAGGTCATCGGTGATGTTCACGAAGTGTTCCGGAACGGGACGGTGGAGGAGGCACCCGGCAGAAAAGAGTATCAGGACCAGTACCAGGAGGGGACCAATCCGCATTACAACATGATCTCAGCCTGTATACATAAAGGTGTGGACGATAACCGGAGCGGGCGGGGAAAAGGAAACATTCATCTCATCCTGCGTACCACCCCACCGGAGATGGCCACCAGTATCGTTCTCCCCATAAAAAAGGTTTTTTCCCTCGTGGATTCCCGTATCATTGTCGAAATCAAGGACGAGGAGCGGAAGTTCCAGGGGCGCCTGATGGCGGTCGATGAATACCTGAACATCCACATGGAGGAGACGGTGGAGCTGGTGGGGAACGAGCGGGGCCGCAACCTGGGCACCGTCGTTATCCGGGGGAACAACATCCTGACCATCTCGCCGGTCATCTAGGATCGCTATGGCAGACCTCGAGGAGAGAGCACTCAAGGCGATCCGGGCGGAGAGGGAGGGTGTGCTCCAGAGCGAGCTCTGGAAGATCCTGGATATCGACAGCCGGAAGTGCTCCCGGATCGTGAAGAAGCTCCTGGACGAGGGGCTCATCGAGAGGATCGAGCACAAGGGCGAGGGTATCAAGACGTACCGGCTCAGGGCAAAGGAGCAGGACCTCCGGCCCGACCTTATCCTTGCCGGCGGCGAGATCATCCCCTGCATCGCCTGCGACATGGAGTGCGTGGTGGAGGATTGCCACCTGCTGGTGGACTGGATCTACCAGCTGGCCATTGACGAGGCACAGAAGTAGCGTGCCCCCCCCACGTCCGTTTTCCCCCCCTCATCCATCCCCTGCTGATTTCCTGTCGCATTTCGGCATCTTTATCTCCGGAACAAGGCATCTCCCTGTGGAACCGGGGGAGCATGCCGGACGACGAGGGGATATCGGCCACCATCGCCACTGTCCTTATGATCGGGATCATGGTGGTTCTGGCCGCCGCTGCCTTTACCCTTCTTGTGCACCTTACCACCCTTGATCCCGGGGCAGGGGACCGGGTCCAGTACCTCCCCATCGTATCCGTAGACCACCTCTCCGAGCTGCCACCGTATCCCCTCGTCCATGACAGCCGGATCACCCTGATCCACCTGGGGAACCGGGAGCTTCCGAACAGGGAACTCCGTGTGGTGATTCTGAAGAACAGGATACCGCTGTCCACCGGGGTCCCCACCCTGAACGGCCATGAGTTCATTCCCTTGCATCCGGCCGGCATTCAGTGGATCGGGGGAGCCGGGACACAGGGGGAGAGCTGGAGCCCGGGCGAGGAGGTGCAGATGGACTTTGCCGATGGTACCTTCCAGGCCGGTGACCTGGTGACGGTCCGCATCATCCATGGGCCGTCGGGAACGATCGTCTCGGAGGATTCCGTCCGGGCCTGAGGGATTCGCCGGCGGCCGCCGGGTCTCCGGCTGATTCCTGCCATGCGAGGATATAAGTATCGGCCCGGTGATAATGCCCCTCACTGCTGGGGGTGAGAGACAGCATGGTGAACATTGATCAGATACCTGTGGAGGTCCGGTGGCGCCTTGCCACCCAGGCGGTCAATGACCTGCCCTTCGTGTACAGCATGGTGTACCAGAACGTGGTGGGGGAGATGTACACCCGGGAGCTGGAGGAGGCAAGCCGGAGGATCTGGATGGAAGCCGGAAAGGAGCAGGCGGCCGTGGCCCGTGCCTTTGCCCTCCCTGTCCGGAACGCACTGCAGGTGGCCCGTGCCTTCTCCACGGTCTGCGTCCTCTACATGGGGCCGGAGATGGACAACGGCGAAATCCGGCAGGGGGAGGGAGACTCCGCCATCCTCACGCTGGAGCGGTGCCCGATGTACGCCCGGACCAAGAAGTTCGGCGTGGACCCGAAGAAGATCATCACCGACTGTCGTGCCTACTGCACGGCAGGGATCCAGGCCCTGAACCCGGACTATGAGATGAGGTTCATCAGGAGCCTCTGTGCCGGGGACGCGGGCTGCGAGATGCGTGTGGAGAGGAAGAAGTAACCTTTCCGTTTCTTTACCCGCGCTCGCCGCTGCTGTTCTCCGGTGCGATCCGCAGCCGGGCCGCCAGCCGTATCGTGCTGTGGATCATGTTCTGCAGGTCCTCCTGGGTGTATTTATTGGCCCCTATCAGTTCCCAGTCCCGGGTGGTATCCTCATTGTTTTCTCCCACCCAGGACGCGATGGACACTTCGGGGATGTGGAACCCGAGCCAGGCAAGGAAGTTGAAGAGGTTCCCTGCCACGTGCTGGATGCCATCCACATGGCCGATGATGATCAGGGCAGCCACCTTGTTCCGGATCATCCGGTTGCCGAACCAGGAGTACTGGTTCTCGATGGTATTCATCCGCTCCACGAATTTCTGGACAAGGGCGGAGTGGTTGTTCCACCGGATCGGTGTGGCAAGAATCAGGATATCGCTGGAAAGCACCGCGTCGTACACGACCTGCATCTGGTCGTCGTCGTACTTCAGGGTGGACTGGCAGGGATAGGTGCAGTAGGCAGGGTTCTCCGAGTAATTCCCCTCGCAGTCATGGATCACCAGATCCTTGAGCCGAAGAAGCGTGGTCGTGCAGCCGAAGTCCCGGTACCGTTCCAGGGCCTGGACAAGGAGCCGCTCGGACTTGCTCATTCCCGGTTCCTGCCTGCTGGATCCCGAGATTCCCAGGACCCGTATCCCCTGAGAGGCGTCCCGGTCCGGGGCAGGGATGTCCGAGACGCCGAATTTCCTTCCGACCAGCGGTGCGGGCATAGAGGATAAATACCATGCCCGGGGATATGTAGCTGACCGTTTCCGGAAAGAGAGGGATGCAGGTGGACCGATTTCCTGACATGCTGCAAAAAATGGAGCAGATGTCCCCTGATGAACGCCAGAAAACCCTGGATGAGGATCGGGCGGACTGCATCTGCGGGGAATGCCCGACCTATCATCTCTGCATGGCAGAGAGGCAGGAGCTCCTGTTCTGCCTGGCCGGGGCCACTGCATGCACGGTGGTGAAGAGGGTGTGCCTCTGCCCCACCTGCCCCGTCACGTCCCGGATGGGGCTCTCCCATGGGTACTACTGCGCCAGGGGATCGGAGAAGGAGATCCGGAAGATCGCATGACACCCCGGAACGAACCCCGGAGGATGTGACCATGGTCCTCTTTGACAAGTGCCCGGGTACTGCGAACCTCCGCACTCCCACCCTGGCCGTGAAGAAATGCCCGCAGTGCGGGGCCGAGATAGAGATCTTCTCCAACGAGCCGAACGCCACCTGCGACCGCTGCGGTTTTGTCATCTGGAACGATTTCGCGTCCTGCATCCAGTGGTGCCGCTACGCCGACCAGTGCATGGGAGAGGAGACGGTACGAAAGTTCCGGGAAAGGGAGAAGGCCGGGGAGAAGTGAGGCTCCCCTGCCTTGGATCGGCAGGGTCCCCGCTTCCTTTCACCCCCCCGGCCCGAACTCCTGCATCGCGGCCCGGGCTACCAGGCGTGCCACCCGGCAGGGTTCCGGGACCTTCCCGTCGATGGTGAAATCCGTGCAGAGCCGGGCAGCATCGGCCTCTCCCATTCCCCATGCCCGGAAGAACGCCCGGTATCCTGTCGGGAGATCCAGTGGGGTCCGGTCCCCCAGCCTCCGGTAGGCCTCCATCCGGTCCGCATCGTCGGGAAAGTGGTGCCTGAGATCCTCCTCCAGCCCCTCCGAGTCCTCGTAGGTGACGACAATGACGGGGAGGCCGGACCCGTCGTTGATCCGTGCAGGATCAAGGATGTTGTACCAGGCGATCACCGCCCCGGAGAGGAGGATTGCGTTGATGTCCCTGCGCCTGAGCGAGGCCAGGATCCGGAGTACGGCGTCCGTGGCGTCCATCCCGCCCACGGAGAGGCGGGTCACCGCCATCCCGTCGATCCGGAGGTCCTTGCGCATCACCACGCCGGCCATGGTGGACGCGGTCCGGCCCCGGAAGGACTCGGCGACCCCGAGGACCCGCAGCCCCTTCTTGGCCAGGTGCATGGAAGGACTTATGTCAGGGGATTATAATATCCTAGTGATGAAGTTCAACCCCGACGAGGTGACGGTCCTCATCCCTACCCTCAACGAGGAACCGACGGTGGGCGGGGTCATTAAGGACTTCCAGAAGGTGGGGTTCCGGCGCATTCTCGTCATGGATGGCCGGTCCACGGACAAAACCCTGGAGATCGCCCGGAGCACCGGCGTCACGGTGAAGACCCAGACCGGGAAGGGGAAGGGAAACGCCATCATTGAGGCCTTCGGACTGGTGGACACTCCCTACGTGCTCCTGGTGGATGGCGATGGCACCTACTCGGCGAAGGATGCCGAGAAGATGCTCCGGCCCCTCTATCTGGGCTTTGACCACGTGATCGGCGACAGGCTGGGATCACCGGACAAGGGCGCCTTCGGGTTCTTCAACTACCGGGGCAACCTGCTGATCAACGCCCTCTTCAAGATCTCCCATGGCCGGGAGCTCCACGACATCCTCTCGGGGTACCGGGCCTTCACCATGGACTCGGTCCGGCAGATGAACCTGAAGGAGAAGGGCTTTGAGATCGAGACCGAGATCACGGTGGAGGCCGTCCGGAACAACCAGCGGGTCATGGTGGTCCCGGTCCAGTACCACAAGCGGGTGGGGACCCGGACGAAGCTGGACCCGTTCCACGACGGGGCCAAGATCATCACCACCATGTACCGGCTCGCGAAGGTGAACAACCCGGTCTTCTACTTCGGATTCATCGGCCTGATCATCACGGTGCTCGGGATCTTCACCGGTGTCTACGTGGTGTCGGAATGGCTCAAGGGTATCAACCACATCCCGATGACGATCCTCACCGTCCTCCTGGTCATGATAGGGTTCGAGATCTTCATGTTCGGGATCATCTCGGATATCATCCTCGCGTTCCACCGCGAGGTGCTCCACGAGCTGCACCTCCTCCAGCAGCCCAGGCAGCCGAAGTAGGCGCTGAAACAGGACACCTCGGTCCTGTTTCACGCACGCGATTTACTCTTATCGACATGAATCGGCGGTATCCCTCCGGGGCGTACTACTGGGACGCTCTCGGGGGCTCCGCCATGGCTCCGCCCCCGCCGCGAGGGCACCCCCCCCGCCGGTTCTCTGCCACCAGAGGAACCTCGTGAGAGATAACCGCTCGACTGGATATCCTCACGGGGGAGGGACCGGGAGGGGGGTCTCCCCCTCCTGCACCGGCAGACTGAACAGGATGGCCTCAGAGAGGGAAGACCTCGCCAGACCGGATTATTTTTCTTCCACCTGCCGCAGCAGCACCAGGATCCGGCAGGAATGCTCGGCGGCGGCCGTGTGCAGGTAGGCCTCCTCCAGCGTCCTCCCGCCGGCAAAGATGCCGTGCCCCCGGGCGATGGCGACCGTATGCCCGGTGAGGGCTTCTGCCACGTTCCGGGCCAGTTCCTCTGACCCCGGTTCCCCATCCACGACAGGGATCTCCGGGCAGAGGAGTTTTCCCTCGCAGTCCACCGGGATCACGGGGCCCTTCACCGCCAGGGAGAGGGCCACCGCGTCGGGGGGATGGGCGTGGACCACCGCCAGGTGTTCTGTCACCCCGTAGATGGCCCGGTGGACGGGCTGCTCCCGGGAAGCTCCCGCCGGGACAGGACCCCGGAAGGGAACGAGAACCGCGGGCCTCGGGTCCTCCAGGTAATCCCCGCTCCGCTTGATCCGGAAGCCCCCCGGCACCTTCACCGAGATGTTCCCGACATTCCCCGCCACCAGGCCCTCATCATGGAGCCGTGCGCCTATCCTTCTGAATTCCTGATCCTGCATGCCTCACACTCCTTACCCGCACACCATGTCTTGGCATAGTCCACGAACCGGGCATGGACCTCCCGGTACACGCCGGCATCGGCGGGCAGCACCGCCTCGAACCTCCCCTTCAGGTCCTTCCGGGGGGCTTCCACACCGGCGCACCGGCAGATCCGCTCGGTGTATGCATCCACGACGAAGGAGGGCCGATCCAGGGCATAGCAGAGCATGGAATCGGCGGTCTCCTCGCCAATGCCGCGGAGGGAGAGGAGATCCCTCCGGAGATACTCTGTGGCGTGGTCCTCCATGCCCCCGATCCCCCCGTACGTGGAGAGGATGTGGGCCGAGAAATCCTTCAGGTGCGCCGCCTTCTGCCGGAAGAACCCGGTGCACCGGATCAGCCGCTCCAGATCCTCCCTGTTGCACCGGTGGATACCCTCGAGGGAGGAACACCCGGCCTCCCGCAGGAGAGAGAGCGCCCGCTCCACGCTCTCCCACCGGGTCTGCTGGGTGAGGATGGCCCCGATCAGGATCTCCTC
>JAJRDC010000203.1 GCA_028678635.1 Methanomicrobiales archaeon | reverse complement strand
TTCCGTCGTAGGGCACCGGGTTCACGTTCCCAATCTCCACCTCAACGTCCACTTCGGCCCCAAGCATCCCGATGCAGGTGCCCACGCAGGTGGAGACCACATCGTACGCGATCCCTTCTTTTTTGAACACCGCCAGGGGCTCGAAGAGTTCTTCATCCCGGAACTTCTCGGGAGCGATCACTACCAGGAGCTTCATGTGCATCCCATCGCCATCCGCGGGAATAAGGGTTATGGAAGCCACCGGTCAGGGCAGGGCACCGGAGTTCGGATCGTCAATCCTTTCACCTTTCGGCGCTCAGGGTAAGTGGGAGAGCATGACCTATTTTGAGAATATCCGGGCAATGGGCAGGGATGCGAACCCGTTCTTCCGGCTGATGGGGGTCAACATCGGCGAGATCGGGAAGGGGGAGGCCACCCTCACCATGCAGGTCCGCCCTGACATGGAGAACGGAGAGGGCTGGATGCAGGGCGGGATCTTCACCGCCCTCGCCGACGAGGCGATGGTGCTCGCCCTCTACGCCCAGATGCCACCGGAGGAGGGCCTCGCCACCATCTCCGAGTCCACGACGTTTTTGAAGGGAGCCCGAGAGGGCCTGCTGGTGGCCACGGGAAGGGTGGTCCGGAAGGGCCGGCGGGTAGCCTTCGCCGAGGGCGAGGTGCGGATGGGGAGCCGGGACGGGGAGCTCCTTGCGCGGTGCACCGCGGCCTTTGCCATCGTCCGGAAGAATGGGTGAGGACTCGGCGGCTCCCTCTCGTATGCAACTGGAAAAGGAAAAGATCGAACGGTTCTTTGACGAATACGCGGCGCGGTTCAACCATGCGCTGGCGGATCCTCCCGCCATGGACGTGGAAGGGACGGCGGCGGCCTTCGCCGATTGCTTCGTTGCGGTGAATCCGCAGGGGGTTGCCTGCGGGAAGAACGACAGCTCGTTCCGCGCTGCGATCCCGCAGGGTTGGGAGTTTTACCGGCGCATGGGCATGATATCGATGAAGATCACTTCGATCCATGTCATATCTCTCGACGAGATCCACGCGATGGTGAACGTCGGCTGGGACTCACGGTACCGGCGGGAGGGCGGCCGGGAAGAGCAGATCGAGTTCGTTGTGATCTACCTAGTCCAGATTCTCGACGGGACACCGAAGATCTTTGCCTATATCACGGGTGATGAGGAGAAGGCCCTGAAGGAGAAGGGCCTGATACCCGCGGAGCGGAGAAGGCCCTGAAGGAGAAGGGCCTGATACCCGCGGAGTGGAGAAGGCCCTGAGGGAGAAGGGCCTCATCCCCGCGGGGAGAAGTGTGCCCTTGGATAAGGGCCCCTGCCGCGCGTGAGGAGTCTGCGCAGGACGGGACCGGCACCGGCGGAATGTGCCGGGGCAGTTGCACGCGCCGCGTTCCCCTGTCATCGCTCCTGAAACAGAGGGATTCATTTTCTCCTGCATCCACAGTACCAGCAGAAGCTGGCGGATCGGGAGAGGGACTCGTGAAGTACATCGTGGTGACAGGGGGGGTGATGAGCGGCCTCGGGAAGGGGATCACGACGGCGTCCATCGGCCGGATCCTGAAGAGCCGGGGGTACGAGGTAACGGCGGTGAAGATCGATCCGTACTTAAACATCGACGCCGGCACCATGAACCCGGGGCAGCACGGCGAGGTCTTTGTCCTCTCCGACGGGGGCGAGGTGGACCTGGACCTGGGGAACTACGAGCGGTTCCTGGACATCAGCCTCTCCGCCGACCACAACATCACCACCGGGAAGGTGTACCGCACGGTCATCGAGAAGGAGCGGCGCGGGGACTTCCTGGGGGCCACCGTCCAGATCATCCCCCACATCACCGACGAGATCAAGGCCTCCATCCGCCGGGCCGCGGAGAAGGAGGTGGACCATGGCAAGAGACCCGCCATCTGCCTGGTGGAAGTGGGCGGCACGGTGGGCGACATCGAGTCCATGCCCTTCCTGGAGGCCGTCCGCCAGATGCGGGGAGACCTGCCCGCATGCGACATCGCGCTCGTCCACGTGACCCTGGTCCCCGTGGACACCATGGGGGATGCGAAGACGAAGCCCACCCAGCACTCGGTCCGGGCCCTCAGGGAGGCCGGCCTCCAGCCGGACATCATCGTCACCCGGGGTGAACGCACGATCGGCCCGTCCACGAAGAAGAAGATCTCGGCGTTCTGCGATGTGCCCGCAAAAGCAGTCATCTCGGCGGCCACCCTCCCGGATATCTACCAGGTGCCAATGGAGCTGGAGAAGGAGGGGCTTGCCGACGTGCTGGCCGAGCGGCTGAACCTCTCCCCGCGGCCGCCTGATCCCTCCTGGTACCGGATGGTGATGAGGGAGTACACCGGCCGGGTTACCGTCGGGATCGTCACAAAGTACGGTATCGAGGATGTGTACATCAGCATCAAGGAGGCCCTGAAGCACGCGGGAAGGGCGCTCACTACCGAGGTGCAGATCCGGTGGATCGATGCCGAGCGCTGCGACGCCGCGATGCTTGGCGAAGTGGACGGGATCCTGGTCCCCGGCGGGTTCGGGAAACGGGGATCAGAGGGGAAGATCCAGGCGATCCGGTATGCCCGGGAGGGGAAGACCCCGTACCTCGGGCTCTGCTTCGGGTTCCAGCTGGCTGTCATCGAGTACGCCCGCCACGTGCTGGGCTGGGAGGATGCAACGAGCGAGGAACTGGGAGACGGGAGGCACTTGATCGCCATCCTCCCCGAGCAGAAGACGGTTGACCACCTGGGCGGGACCATGCGCCTGGGGGACTCGCCCATCACGGTTGCGGACGGGACGCTGGCCATGCGCCTCTTCGGGGAGGGCCGGGTCGTGGAACGGCACCGGCACCGGTATGAGGTGAGTCCCCAGTACATCGGAGCGCTGGAGAAGGCGGGCCTGGTCTTCTCGGGGGCCTCGGGGAACCGGATGGAGATCTGCGAGATCCCCGGCCACCCGTTCTTCCTGGCCACCCAGTTCCACCCGGAGTTTGCCTCCCGGCCGGCCCGGCCATCACCCGTCTTCCTGGGCTTTGTGGAGGCGTGCAGGAAGCACCGGCAGGAAGCCGGAAGGGGAGGCTGAAGGAGCCATGGACGTGGATGCGTTTATCCGGAAGTCTGTCGACGAGATCAAAAAGGAGGCCGGCAAAGAGAAGGTGGTGATGGCCCTCTCCGGAGGCGTGGACAGCTCCGTCTGCGCGGCCCTCGCATCGAAGGCCATCGGGAAGCGCCTCGTGCCCATCTACGTGGACACGGGCCTCATGCGGAAGGGGGAGACGGACCGGATCCGGACAACCTTCGGTTCCCTGAACCTCCACGTGGTGGACGCTGCCGACGAGTTCTTCTCGGCCCTGGCCCGGCAGGATGACCCGGAACGGAAGCGGAAGGTGATCGGCGAGCGGTTCATCCGGGTCTTCGAGCGGGAGGCCGAGCGGACGGGGGCGCGACACCTGCTGCAGGGCACCATCTACCCGGACCGGATCGAGAGCGAGGGCGGGATAAAAAGCCACCACAACGTCGGTGGCATGCCGCTCCGCATGACGTTCGAGCGGGTGATCGAGCCCCTCCGGGACCTGTATAAGGACGAGGTGAGGGAAGTGGCCCGGGGCCTGGGGCTCCCGCCCGAGATCCAGCACCGGATGCCCTTCCCCGGCCCCGGCCTCGCCGTGCGGGTACTCGGAGAGGTGACCCGGGAGAAGATCGCGGTGGTCCGGGAAGCCAATGCCATCGTGGAGGAGGAGCTGGTGGAACGCTACCGGCCCTGGCAGTGCTTCGCGGCGCTGCTGGGCCTGGGGACCGGCGTCAAGGGTGACGTGCGGGTCCACGGCTGGGTTGTTGCCGTGCGGGCTGTCAACTCCCGGGACGGGATGACCGCGGACCCGCTGGAGCTGGCTTTCGGCGTGCTCCTCCGGATAGGATCCCGCATCACCTCGGAGATCCCGTCGGTGGCCCGGGTGGTGTACGACATCACCCCCAAGCCCCCGGCCACCATCGAGTACGAGTGAGGGGCGGGAGGACGGATGCCGCAGAAGAAGACATACACCGTGCCGGAGTTGGATATGACAGGGATGAAGGATTACCGTGAACTGGAGGCCCGGTACTACCAGCCGGTGTTTACCCGCGAGATCCAGATCGCGAGGGGATCCGGGAGCCGGGTCTGGGATGCCGACGGGAAGGAATACCTGGACCTGGTGGCAGGCATCGCCGTCTGCAGCACCGGCCATTGCCACCCGGAGGTGGTGGAGGCCATCAGCCGCCAGGCACGGGAACTGATCCACTGCTCCAACCTGTACTACGTGCCCGGGCAGGCGGAGCTGGCCGCCGAGCTCTCACGGATCACCGGCATGGGAAAGGTCTTTTTATGTAACTCCGGTGCCGAGGCATCCGAGGGGGCCATCAAGCTGGCCCGGGTCCGAACCGGGAGGAAACGGTTCGTGGCCTTTACCCACGGGTTCCACGGGAGGACCACGGGGTCCTTGGCCGTCACCCACAAGCCGGCGATCCGGGAGCCATTCGAGCCGCTGGAGCCGAAGTGCACCTTCGTGGAGTACGGGGACCTGGACGGCCTCCGGGAGGCCGTGAACGGTGACACGGCAGGGGTCTTCGTGGAACCTATCCAGGGGGAGGCCGGCGTCATCATCCCGCCGGAGGGGTTCCTGGAAGGGGTGCGGGAGATCTGCGATGCGAAGGGGGCGCTCCTCATCGCCGACGAGGTCCAGACCGGGATGGGACGGACCGGCCGCTGGCTCGCCCTGCAGCACACCCGGGTCCAGGCAGACATCGTGACCCTAGCAAAGGGGATCGCGAGCGGGTTCCCCATGGGGGCCCTCGTGGCCCGCGAGGGGCTGGAGTTCAAAAAGGGCGAGCATGGCTCCACCTTTGCCGGGGGGCCCCTGGCCTGCGCCGCCGCAAGGGCCACCCTCCGGGTGATCGAGCGGGTGCTCCCGTCCGTTGAGGGAAAGGGCGAGCGGTTCCGGCGTGGCCTGGCCCGGTACCACCCCCGGGTCCGGGGCCTGATGATCGGGATCACGGTCGGCGAGCACTGCCCGAAGGTGCAGAAGCGGTGCATGGAGCGGGGCGTCCTCGTCAACTGTGCCGCGGACGGGAACCTGCGTCTCGTGCCGCCCCTCACCATCTCGGAGGGGGAGATCGATACGGCCATCGGGGTGATCGATGAAGCGCTGGGTGCGGGACCTCTATAAGGAAACCGGCTACGTCTACGCCACCCGGGCGTGGGAGATCGGGAAGGGTGCCGGCTGCACGAAGTTCGCCCGCCTGGCCTCCAACGAGAACCCGTACACGCCTTCCGCGGCCGTCGTGGCCGCGGCCTGCGAGGCGGTGAAGGGGGCCAACCGCTACCCGCCCGAGACCCAGTGGGACCTCCTGGCCGCGCTGAAGCGGTGGCACCCTGACGAGCACATGGTGCTGGGTGCCGGCATGGACGGGATCATCGAAACCGTGATCCGGGTGCTGGTCGAGCAGGGGGAGCCGGTGGTCATCTCCACCCCTACCTTCTCCTTCTATGGCATCGCCGCGGCGGCGCAGGGGGCCCGGGTGGTCCACTGCCGGCGGGAGCCGGACTTCTCGGTGAACGTGCCTGCGTTCATCGGGGCCTGCAAAGGAGCGAAGCTGGCATTCCTCTGTACCCCGAACAACCCTACCGGGAACGTGACACCGCCGGAGGATGTGGCCGCGATCCTGGACGGGTTCGATGGCATCCTCTTTCTGGACAACGCGTACGTGGAGTTCTCGGGCACCGATTACCGGCCCCTCCTCCGGAAGTACGACAATCTGGTGATCGGGCGGACCCTCTCCAAGATCCATGC
>JAJRDC010000262.1 GCA_028678635.1 Methanomicrobiales archaeon | reverse complement strand
TGAATGGGGCCATATTCCTCCAGTGGAAATGAAGGGGTTCGGATGCCTGCCGGCAATCAGGCCTGGCCTGAGGAGGGACCGGGACCCTGGATCTCCCGCTGATATTCCCGGTAGGAATAGGCCACCGTGTATATCGCAGAGAAGAGCACGGGGACCAGAATCAGGAAGAATGCCAGCTCGCCGGCGAACGTCCCTGCCAGAGCCAGGATCCCGGAGAGCTTGAAAAGCAGGGCCCCGCGCCGGTGGGTACGCTCCCACACCCTGTCGGATGAGAGGGTCCAGGGGGTCCGGATCCCGATGAACCAGTTGCGCTTTGCCCTGCCGATCAGAATACCGATGCCGAAATAGAGCGCGGCGAAGGCCGGGCAGAGGGCCTGGACGAGGGAGAACCGGAACCCCAGGTTCCAGGCCAGGGTGAGGAGGTGGAGGTACAGGAAGAAGGCCACGAACCCGGCCACGAACCACTCGTACGCAGGACGGAACGTCTCGATGTTCTCCCGCAACGGGTCAAGGCGGGGGATCCACAGGAGAAACAACGTCAGGCCCAGGGCAAGGAACGGCGTGAAGAAGAGCGCCCATGGTTTCGGCCAGTACCCGTTGGCCACCCCGTACATATCCCAGTGGATGGCCATCACCTTCGGCAGGGACGGAAACAGGATAATGCTCACGGCAAAGATGAGCACAAGCAGCCCGCAAGCAACGGTCACCGGCTTCGTGAGGTGCACGGTACAGGGTTGGCCTGCCGGGCATATCAGGGTGCGGCAGGAGGTGCGCGATGCTCCCGTTCCCCGGGGGGTTCTCCTGCCGTCACGGTAGAAGAGCAGTCAAGGTTTTATTGGGGCGCGCACACATTCTGTAGGGGCCGATAGATCAGGGGTAGATTGCTCCCTTGGCATGGGAGAGGCCGCGGGTTCAATTCCCGCTCGGTCCATCCGGTGGGGAATCGGTGGGTTTAATGTCTCCCCCCCAACATTTCTTCTGATCGCTGTGGGGCTGATGGACTGGCTGGTACCCAAGGACAAGATCTATTTTGATCTCTTTGAACAGTTGGTGGACACCCTCAGGGAGGCTTCGGATCTCCTTGTCATCCTCACCGAGGATTATAATGATATCAAGAACCGGATCCACAAGATGGAGCAGCTGGAGCACTCCGGCGACGAGATCACCCACCGGATCTTCGAGCACCTGAACCGGTCCTTCATCACGCCCCTGGAACCGGAGGAGATCATCCGGCTGACGAGCGCGCTGGACGATATCCTGGATTATATCGAGGGTACCACCCTTACCATGCGGAACTACGCCATCAGGGAGGCCGATGCGCCGATGAAGGAGCTGGCCAAGCTGATCCAGCTCTGCACCGGCGAGCTCCAGCAGGCGATCCGCGGTATCCGGACCATCAAGGACCCGGGCTCCATCGAGCAGCGCTGCATCGAGATCAACCGGCTGGAGAACCTGGCCGACGATGTCCTGGCCCATGCCATCACCGACCTCTTCAAGAGTGACGATGCCATCACGATCATCAAGTACAAGGATATCTACCAGATGCTGGAGATGGCCACCGACAAGTGTGAGGACGCGGCCAACGTGCTCTCGGACATCGCCATCCGGCACTCCTGAACCCTTCTCTTTCACCCCTCACCCCCCCAAACCTTTCCCTCTCCGTGGCGAGAGAGCCCCGCCTCTTCCCCCCCTCCCTCGTCTGCCTCACCTCAAATCCAATGGTTGATATCCCATCAATGGAGAGAGCTCTGCAGGTTGCATGGCGGATCCCGCGGTCCTCTTCATCGGGTTCATCATCCTTGTCGCCCTCATCTTTGACTTCACGAACGGTTTCCACGATTCGGCGAACGCCATCTCCACGGTAGTCTCCACCCGGGTCCTCTCGCCGGGCCAGGCGGTATCCTTTGCTGCGTTCTTCAACTTCATCGCGGCCTTTGCATTCGGTGTTGCCGTCGCATCCACCATCAGCAAGATCCTGAACCTGGAGCAGATTCCCCCTGAAGTCATCCCCTTCATCGTGCTCTCGGCTCTCGTGGGGGCCATCTCCTGGAACCTGATCACCTGGTACTCCGGTCTGCCCACATCCTCGTCGCATGCCCTTATCGGCGGACTTGTCGGGGCGGGGATCGCTGCAGGAGGGATTGCGACGATCAAGCTGTCAACCCTGAGTGTCATTGTCCTCTTCATGGTGCTCTCCCCGATAATCGGCCTCGCAATCGGTTTTCTCTTCATGGTGGTCGTGCTGTGGGTCAGCGCCGACACCCACCGCTCGGTGGCAGATGGATATTTCCGGCGGCTCCAGCTCTTCTCAGCGGCGAGTTACAGCTTCAGCCACGGCACCAACGATGCCCAGAAGACCATGGGAATTATCACTCCCCTCCTTTACTCCATCGGTTACTATGGTGCCACGGCGGACCCAGCCCATCTCCCTGTTCCCTACTGGGTCATCCTCATTTGCCATGCAGCAATTGCGCTGGGTACCCTGGCCGGGGGATGGCGGATCGTGCGGACCATGGGGTACAACATCACCCGGCTCCGCCCTGCCCATGGCTTCGCTGCCGAGACTGCGGGATCGGCCACCATTATCGGGGCCTCCGTTATCGGGATACCCGTCTCCACCACCCATGTCATCAGCTCATCCATCATGGGTGTCGGCCTGACGAAGGGTGCCGGGAGCGTGCGGTGGTCGGTGGCCCGATCCATCGTCATCGCCTGGATCCTGACGATCCCCATCAGCGCTGCCATCGGGTATGCCGTCTTCTCCGTGATGCGCCTCGCCCTCTGAGGAGGCGGAGCCTCGGTGGAGCCCCTAAGAGCGTCTCATCAGTACTCCATGAATGGAAGCCACCGACATCTTTCTGATCGGGTACAACAGTGGGTGTGACTTCAGAAAAGTAGCAGCCCTTGTGAATTCACAGCGACCGGTAGTACCGGCACCATCGCCGCACCGGGCACTCCGGGCAGCGCGGTTTCCGGGCGGTGCAGAGGGTACGCCCGTGGGTGATGAGGATACCGTTCACCTTTCCCCAGATCCTCCGGGGAAAGAGGGCGACCAGGTCCTTCTCCACCCGGTCAGGGTGTTTCCCGTCAGAGAACCCGATACGGCGGGCGATGCGGAAGACATGGGTGTCAACGGCGATCCCCTCGTCCCTGCCGCAGGCGGAGAGCACGATATTCGCGGTCTTCCGGCCAACGCCGGGAAGGGTGAGGAGATCCGTCATGGTCATCGGCACCGTTCCTCCGAACCGGTCCGCAAGTGTCCGGGAGGCAGCGATCAGGTGGCGGGCCTTGGCATGGTAGTATCCCGTCGGCCGGATGATCCGTTCCAGATCCTCCGTTTCAGCTTCGGCCAGCGATGAGGGATCCGGGTACCGGGCAAGGAGATCCGGCATGATGGCATCCACCTGCCGGT
The DNA here is from genome assembly GCA_028678635.1 of Methanomicrobiales archaeon. Next base: position 2,443 of record JAJRDC010000262.1, on the reverse strand, counting down.
CCGTGGTCTGGGCGGAGAGGATCGTGGCCACGAGCAACGGGAACGGATCCTCGCAGGCGGGATAATCCTCGACTGCTTCCGGGTAGCGGCGGCCCAGGGCCCGGAAGATCCTGCAGGCGGCTCGCGTGTCCATGACGATGGGGTAGGGCAGATTCGAACTGCCGTCCGGGCGTCCCAAACGCCCGAGGATGGACCAGGCTACCCTACTACCCCAGTAAACAGCTCAGGAGTGGGCAACGGTTCCTGATAGAGGTATCGCACCGGCACCCGCACGGCAGTCACATACACAAGGCCGGGGAAGTTCACCCGGACGGGGTGAGCCGGAAGGGTGGATTACTCCAGGGGGAACGGGGACTTCTTCCCTGTGGTGACAAGGGTTCCCTGGAACTTCCCCTCCAGGATCGCCTGACGGAGGATGGCCGGGTCCCTCCCGTCCAGCACCGCCAGGGGAATCCCGCTCCGCTCGATCACCCTTGCCGCCACCATGTCAAAGACGGTGGTCTCGCCGGCCTTCAGCCGGTCCACGGAGAGGATCTCCCGCAGCTGGGCAGGGGTCAGCCGGTCATGCCGCTTCGCCCGGGGATCCTTCCTGGGATCGGCACTGTAGATCGCATCAATGGAGGTTGCATTCACCAGGAGGTCCGCACGGAGCTTTTCCGCGAGGAGCGCTGCCACGGCATCGGTGGTCTGGCCGGGGATGACGCCGCCCATGACCACGATCTTCCCGCAGGACGCATACCCCGCCGCCTCGTCGTAGGAAGTGGCGATCCGGGGATACACCGCCTCCCCCAGGGCCCCTGCCAGCAGAGTGGCATTGAGGCGGGTCACGAGGATCCCCAGGTCATCCGCGGTACTGTCGTCGATGCCCAGCTTCCGTGCGGCGAGGATGTACCTGCGGGCCTCCCCTCCTCCTCCCACCACGACGGCCAGGTGGTGCCGGCCGCTGATCTCAGCAAGAACGGAGGCATACGCGGTGACGCGGTGCGATTCCAGATCCGGTACAAGAACCGAGCCGCCCAGGGAGAGCACGATCCTCTTCATCCAACCCAGTTATTATCCCCAAGGCGGATAAAGAGCTCTCCCATGCTCTGCTGTCCGTCCTGCGGTTCGGAGGAGATCTACGTGGAGACCGGAGGTGTCACCGGCAACATCTACCGGTGCAAACGGTGCGGGTACCGGGGGCCCCTCGTGCTGGAGGTGGACGAGGAAATCCCCGGCCCGGAGGGGAAGAAGCGGAAGGACGGGTAAGCCGCCGCGGCCCATGCGGATGGTTCCATCCCTCGCTCCCTGTCGGATTCACTGATATCATGGGTACCGGCGAGACGCTCCCGGGGGCTCCGCCCCCGCCGCGTGGGCACTCCCCGCGGTTAATCGGGATTGTTGATCATTGGGTGGGGTAACACTGACGCCACCTGATTATCCTCCCGCCGCAGAGGTGGTGCCGGGACTGGGCTGGCCCCTTCCTGTCTGCTTTCTTCAATGGGAGATGACAGGAGAAATCGGGAGCCCAGTTGGATATCTCATCAGGGATGTCCTCTCCTATCTGCTCTCCCGGTTCCGGTTCGTTTCACGGTCTGTGCCGAACCCAAACCTTCATCTGTGCCCCGGTTTCTCCCTTCACCGGTGAAACCTTATGGCGATGCCCAAGAACCTCGGTGAACTGATCTCCACCTACGACAATGCGGCGGGGGAGGCCCTCGGGAAGCGCGAGAGCCACACGCCGAAGATCGAGGCTCCCGCGAAGGTGAAGCCCGACCAGGTCTTTGACCTGAAGGTTTCCGTCGGGCCCCACCCGAGCACCGTGGAGCACTCCATCCGTTGGCTGGCCATATACCTGTACGAGGAGGGCCGGGCCTTCAACCCGGTGATCCTCTCCAACGTCTCCTTTGCACCGGTCACCACCCAGCCCGAGGTGGTGCTGAAGCTGAAGCTTGCAAAGGGAGGGGTGATCCATGCCGTGGAGTACTGCAACCTCCACGGCCTCTGGTCCGGGAAGAAGGAGATCGCGGTCGGCTGAAGAGGACGGCACGGGCTGTTCGAACGGAGGGGAATTGCCGGTTCCGGGCCGGCGTCCTTTCCTACGACGTGGAGCCGGTGACAGGATGAGGAGGCCATGGAAGGGAACACCTTCGCTCCCGTGATAATGGACCTGATGCAGGACTTCGCGGCCCGCACCGGGCTCGATCCCGTCTCCCCCCGACCGAGCCGGTATCTCTGGACCGATGCGTTTGCGGTCAGCACCTACCTCCAGATGTTCCGGGACTCCGGCGATGCCCGGTACCGCGACCTGGCGTTGCGCCTGGTGGACCAGGTGCACCGCACCCTGGGGCGCCACCGGCCGGATGACCCCCGGCAGGGCTGGATCAGCGGGCTCTCCGAGGAGGAGGGCTGCCTGCACCCCACGGCCGGCGGCCTGCGAATAGGGAAAGCCCTCCCCGAGCGG
>JAJRDC010000049.1 GCA_028678635.1 Methanomicrobiales archaeon | reverse complement strand
GCATCGGAGGTGAGGGCGTCCGCCTCGTCCAGAAAGAGGATCTTGAAGGTGGCGCCGGCGAGAGGCGTGGTCCGGGCAAACTGCTTGATCTGGTTCCGGACCACGTCGATCCCCCGTTCGTCGGAGGCATTCAGCTCCCGGAAGTTCATCTGCCAGGAGTCCCCGTAGAACTCCCGCGCCAGGGCCACGGCAGCGGTGGTCTTCCCCACACCCGCCGGGCCCGTGAAGAGGAGGTGGGGCAGGGAACCGCTCTTCACGTAGGAACGGAGGCGGTCCACGATCTTCTCCTGGCCCACCATCTCCTCCAGCCGCTGGGGCCGGTACTTCTCGATCCAGATGCTGTGGTTCTCCTCCATGGTCCTCTCTCCCTCCCGGGAGGCGCATCCGCGGTGGTCAGCTATAAACGGCGCCGGGAAGAGATATAATGGGTGTGGAAGTGTCCTCCCGACGTTCTGTCCGGGACCGGAGGGAGGGCAGCGTCATTGCACAGGATATCGGTGTGATCCCAGATTATTCTATCACCATGGGGTGCGCAAGTGTTGCGCCGTGCAGGGAGCCGGCATGGTGAGCGGAAGCCACGCCCGGCTGTTTGCGGGCGAGCTCCTCCGGACCCGGCACCGGTGCGCCGGGGAGGAGGGTCCCGGCCAGGCGCCGGCCGTTCTCACACCGACCGGCCTCTGCTGCCGCCGGCTCTTTCTCGTCGGAGCCCTCCTGGAAGTGCAGGGGAGCCCCCGCGAGATGATGCAGGCGCGGGTGGCGGATCCCACGGGGGCCTTCACATTGAAGGCCGGGAGGAGCGAGCCCGGGGTGGCGGACGCCATCTCCGCCATCACCCCTCCGGCGTTCGTGGCGGTGACGGGAACCCCCCTCCTGCTGGTACGGGCCCGGGACCCGCAGTGCCAGGTGGTAGCGGGCGGGATACGGACCGTAGGCCGGGAGATCCGCGACACCTGGGTGGTCCGGACCGCCATGGCAACGCTGGAACGGCTGGAGACGCTCTCTGCCGCCCTCTCCGATGGCGATGCCCCTGAACCGGTGACCGCTGCACTCCGGGAATACCGGCTGGGAAGGCCGGATCTCGCGGAACTGGCCCTGATGGTTCAGGGAGCACTGGAGAGTATCCGGCCGGCATCTGCCCCTCCCGTACCGGCACCGGATCCCCTGGAAGCGGTCAGGGAGACGATGGCTGCCCGGGGCCCGAAGGCGCTCGTGCCCCTTGAGGATCTCGTGGCGGAGGGGGGTGCCCGTGGCCTGGACCGGGAGGCGGTGCTCACGGCACTGGCCGCGCTCATGGAGGAGGGGGACTGCTACATGCCGCGGAAGGGACTCTACCGGCTGGTGTAGCGGATGCACCTCAGGTTCCTGGACCGGTGGCCCGCCGTGGTGGTGGAGGGATCGCAGCGGGTGCTCGTCATCGCCGACCTCCACTTCGGGATCGAGTCAGACCTCGCTGCCCACGGGATCCATATCCCCAGCCAGAGCCCGGTCCGCCTGGAGAGGGTGAAGGAGTGCATCCGGGCTGCAGAGGTGGACCTCCTGGTCCTCCTGGGCGACGTGAAACACCAGGTGCCGGGCACCAGCCGGCAGGAGTTCCGGGAGATCCCCCGCATCTTCCAGGAACTGAGGGAGATGACGGACCTGCGTGTCGCGCCGGGGAACCACGACGGGGGTATCGGGCGGTTCCTTGAGGAGGGGGAACTCCTGCCGGTCCGGGGGGCACTCATCGACGGTGTCGGGTACCTCCACGGACACACCTACCCTTCGCCCGACCTCCCGGGCCACCCCCTGGTGATCGGCCACCACCACCCCATGGTGGCCCTGCGGGACGAGGTGGGATGTGCGCTCCGGGCCTCGGCCCTCCTCCTGGCCCCCGCGAACACCCCCTGCCTCCGGCAGGGGGACGGCGGTGACGCCCCCGCCACGAAGGTACTCGTCATGCCTGCCTTCAACGAGCTCTCCGGGATCGACCTCCAGGAGCTCAGGGCGCGGAACCTGGGACCCCTCTCCCGGTGCATGGACTTCACGGCAGCGGAGGTGTACCTGACCGATGGGACCTACCTCGGGACCGCCGGCTCGCTCAGGCCCGAATGACGTCCTCCGGCTCCTGGATCCCCGGATCCGGGGCTCCGTGGACCGGAGGGGATGGACCGTCCTCTCGGAGGCCCAGGAGCAGGCCATCCCCCTCCTCCTGGATGGGAAGCACCTGATCCTGATCGCCCCCACGGGGACGGGGAAGACCGAGTCGGCAATGCTCCCGGTCTTCCACCAGATGCTCCGGGAGGAGGGGAAGGGATTCCGGGCGCTCTACGTGACACCCCTCCGGTCCCTGAACCGGGATATCCTGGCCAGGATGGAGTGGTGGTGCGGGGTGCTGGGGCTCCGGGCCGGCGTCCGGCACGGGGACACCCCGCAGTCTGAGCGGAGGAAACAGGTCCTCCACCCCCCCGATCTCCTGATCACGACCCCCGAGTCCCTCCAGGCCCTCTTCATGGGGAAGCGGCTCCGGAAGCACCTGGCCGGCGTCCGGCACGTGATCGTGGATGAGATCCACGAGCTGGCAGGATCCAAGCGGGGGGCCCAGCTCTCTGTAGCCCTGGAGCGTCTCACCCGGTACGCCGGGGAGTTCCAGCGGGTGGGGCTCTCGGCAACGGTGGGGAACCCGGGGGAGATCGCCCGGTTCCTCTGCAGTGACCGGCCCTGCAGCGTGGTGGAGATCCCGGTCACTCCGTTCCTTGAAATCGGGGTCCGTTACGCGGGCGAGGAGTTCCGGGGGCAGGCACGGGCGGTGGGGGACTGCCTGGACCGGTTCACGTCCACCCTTGTCTTCGTGAACACCCGGGTCACGGCCGAGGCGCTGGGTCACCAGCTCTATGACCGGGGCGATGTGGAGGTGCACCACGGTTCTCTCTCGAAGGAGGTCCGGATCGATGCCGAGGAGCGGTTCAAGAAGGGCGAGATCCGGGCCCTCATCGCCACGTCCTCCATGGAGCTGGGGATCGACATCGGCCACGTGGAACATGTGATCCAGTTCGGGTCCCCCCGGGAGGTGGCCCGCCTTGTCCAGCGCGTTGGCCGGGCGGGGCACCGGCTCCACGCGATCTCCCGGGGCACCATCATCGCCACCGGCTTCGACGACCTGCTGGAGTCGCTGGTCATCACCCGGATGGCGAAGGCCAACCAGGTGGAAGATGTGGTGCCCCACCGGAATGCGGCCGACGTGCTGGCCAACCAGGTGGCTGCCCTTGCCGTGGAATACGGCGAGATCACCCGGGCGCAGATCCGGGAGATCCTGGGTCGGACCTCCTGCTTCGCGGGGGCAGGACCGCTCCTTGACGACGTGATCGCCCAGATGGCCTCCCACCGGCTGATCCGGGTGGATGGCGACCTGGTCATCCGTACCCTCAGGGCACGGAAGTACCTGGCCGGCA
>JAJRDC010000135.1 GCA_028678635.1 Methanomicrobiales archaeon | reverse complement strand
GCCGCGTGGGCAGCGACGCAGAGACCACCACCGGACTGCCTTGTTGCGTCCCATGTGGCGGGACCGGTCGCAACCCCGCTCATGGCTTCACAATCACTGATCGCGCCTCTGCTGGTAACAGTATAGCCCTTGTTGGCCTTTGTGTACTCAATGATGAATCTGATATATCCATCTCCACTGAGTGTTCCATTAAGAACCCACAGATAATTAGTCGGATCGTCATTCCAGTAACCAGGTCCGCCTATATCTCCATCGGATTCCACCTTATCAATAATCATGGTGTGCACATAGTCTCCACTACCATGATGATAGGTCCACGTCCATTCCCCCACCACACTGCACAGATCACCCACGTCTGCATCGAGGGTATCACTCGTGACGGGAGGATCATACGGCGATCCGTATGGGAACTGTCCAGGAATCGGGTTACCCTTCCTGGTCATGGGGATACCTTCGCAGTTCTCACCGACAACTGTTCCCACGGCAAGGTGCGTCTCAGTCATGGCCCAGCCATCGACTGTGTCGTAGGTCACGTGAAGGATATCGCCCTCGAGGACGGCCGTCACGTCGCCAACATCGATATCCTGGCCTGCAAACAGGTCAGCCGCCATCGCGGGTGCCGCACACACCAGGAGGGCCAGAATAAGCCCTGATATCAGGTATCTTTTCATCTTTTCACCACACTTTCCGCGTTCGCTCCGCAATGATCCCGCCGTCCACCATTCATGCAATGATGAAGAGGTTTGGACGGGTCACTCGGGTTAGGGAGGGAATCAAAATTCTGATACGATAAAAGTAACCTCTTGCAGCAAAAAGAGAGAATTCAATGAGAAAAATTTCTCAGAACCATCGGTGTATCGAAGCAAGCGGGCGGATCCCTCCAAGTTCATGGATTTCCATTGATTTTCGAGGGCGGGGGGGCCCCATTTTTCACGTTCCCCCATCCGCTCCCGCATTGAACCTTCCTGCTGTTCCCCTCCCGGAACGATTATCTCCGCGCACTGCCAAGTCTCGCCTATGAACATCAGAAAGGTCATCCCAGTCATCCTGCTGGCGGTCGTGCTAGCCCTCGCCGCAGGATGTACCACCACATCCACATCGGGGGGAGGAACAGCAACCCCGGGAGGGGGAGGCGGGACCGTGTCCGGGGGGCAGGACCCCCTGCTGCCTGCCCCCGTGGTCACCCTGCCGGCAGGCTTCGAGGTCGAATACATGGTACGCCGGGACCAGATCACGACAACCCCGGACATCTTCGTCGAATTCCGCGGCGGAAAGGGGCAGATCCACCTGCGGACCATGACCGTCCTCCTGATCCGGGAGGATGGTACTACCGAGACGAAATACCTCTACAGCTCCCCCGACAATCAGATCAAGGTAGGGGACTTTGTGAAATTCCGGGGATCCCTCGGCACCGACCGGGTCATCATCGCCGTCACGACCGGTGGGAAAACTTACAAGATCCACGACGGCTACTACGAATTCAAGTCCCACCCGTAATTCCCCTTTTTTCTCATGAGGGCTCCCGCGTGTGCCGTGTGCCTTCCCACGGGCGATTCCACAAAAGATACGAAACCGGGAGAGAGAACCTGAAAAAGGGATGAGAAAAGGACGGGTCTTTCAGACCCCGTCGATGTAATCGGAGGGCCGGGGCATCTCCAGCTTGAGGCCCTTGCGCTTCCGGATGGCCAGGACCACGTCCTTCACGATGTTGGCCGGGACGACCTCAAAGCCCGCGAACTCCGTGGACCACATGGCCCGCCCCTCGGTGGCGGACCGGAGCTCGCTCGCGAACCCGAAGAGTTCCGCGACGGGGGCCTTCCCGATGACGGCAATGGAGTCGCCCTCGGACTGTATGTCAAAGACCTGGCCCCGCCGCCCCTGGATCTGGGAGGTGGCGTTCCCCATCTGGTCGGCGGGGACGTTGATCTGGATCTTCTGGTAGGGCTCCATCAGGGAGTCACCGGCGAGGAGCATCCCTGCCTTCACCGCGGCACGGACCGCGGGGATCACCTGGCCGGGGCCCCGGTGGATGGCATCCTCGTGGAGCTTCACGTCCACGAGTTTCACGAGCATGTTCTGGACCGGCTCGTCGGCCAGCGGGCCGCCCGCGATGGCCTCGTGGAACCCTTCCAGCACCAGTTCCATCGTCTCGTTCAGGTACTGGACACCCTTCGTCATGTCCAGGAAGACGCAGGTGCCCTGGATATCCTTGATCCCCTTGGCCTCGTCCTTCTCCAGGCCGGCCTTCATCAGGATACCCCGGCGCTCCACCTCGGGCATGTTCATGGAGATCTCGCCGTTCCGGATCAGGGTGGCAATGGCCTCGGGGAGAGGGGAGAGCACCAGGTAGAACCGGTTGTGCCGGTTCGGGGACTTCCCTTCCACCGGCCCGGCAACCCCGGTCACCGTCTCCCGGTACACGACGATGGGCTCTGAGGTGACAATCTCCACACCCTTGTCCCGCTTGATCCGGTGGGTGATGATCTCCAGGTGCAGCTCGCCCATGCCGCTGATCAGGTGCTCGCCGGTTTCCTCGTGGATCGTGACCTTCACCGTCGGGTCCTCCTTGCCCACCTGCCGGAGCACCTCCACGAGCTTCGGGAGGTCCTTCATGTTCTTGGCCTCCACGGCGACCGTCATCACCGGCTCGCTGTAGTGCTTGATGGACTCGAAGGGGGTCATGTCCATCAGGTTCGTCACGGTAGACCCGACAATGGCGTCCCGGAGCCCGGTGACCGCCGGGATGTTCCCTGCCAGGAGCTGTTCCACCTCGACCCGCTCCGGGCCCATGAAGACACCCACCTGCTGGAGACGGTTGCCCTTCTTCGCGGTGCCCATGACGTAGAGTTCCAGGCCCCGTTTCAGGGTGCCGGAGAAGAGCCGGCCGGTCGCCACCTCGCCGGCGTGGGGATCAAAGGAGATGTCGGTGACCATCAGGGCCACGGGGCCGTTCGGGTCGCAGTTGAGCATGGCCTTCCCCTCCGGGGATTCCTTGTCCCCGTGCCAGATCACGTTGATACGCCGCTTCTGGGCGTCCAGGGGGTTCGGCAGGTGCCGGACCACCATGTCCAGGACGACGGCACAGAGGGGGGACTGCTTCCCCAGCCACTTCTGGTCATTGTTCTTGCACTTCTCGTACACGTCCTTGAAGGAGACGTTCGACTT
>JAJRDC010000082.1 GCA_028678635.1 Methanomicrobiales archaeon | reverse complement strand
CTCGTCGATGCCCGTTCCGGCGTTGGAACGGATGTTTCCGTCGATCCGGAGGATGGCCTTCCGGGTATCCTCGGGGTAACCAGGCCAGACCACGGCCGTGGCCTTCTTCTTGCCCTCGATCTCGATGATGTCGCCCGAGACGAGACCCATCGCCTTCATCACATCCATGGAGAGCCGGGCCATCCCCCGGCCGGCATCCCCGTGGTATGCCTCCTTCACCGTTACTTCGTAGGAATCGTTCTGTGTCATCGTGAAACCCCTGAGAGTTTACCTAAAGTTAGGGTCCTGTAATATATAAACATTTCTAGCAGCCGGACCTCGGACGTCCTCCACGGGCAGGGGTGGGAATGGGCCCACGTCTCTATGGAAACCGGAACAGGGGGACCATCTGCGGACGTGTGCAGGAAAGACTGGCATGAAACCCATGAAAACCGACTCGCCCCGGCAGTGACCTGCCGATACTCATCGCCACCCGGCATATTCCGGCAGTCTCCCTCCTGACCGTCAGGTACCAGGTGGTCCTGGAATTCGTGGCTGCAAGCACCATGTGTACGCGAGCATCGCCGATTGCATTGACGACAGCCCCTGGAGCAAGGCCTGCCGAGGGCGAGCCCGGCCGCCATGTGTCGGCCGGTGTCTATCCAAACTTGTCTGCCACGGCCTTGATGGCCGCCTCGCTGCCCGGTGCCGTGCCCAGGCCCCAGAGGAAGATGGCAAAGTAGTCCCCTGCCCCGGCACCGAAGGTCGGGTTGGCCAGGTACAGCTCCTTGTAACCGGTGATGAGGAGGACGAGCACCAGCAGGGCAAAGACAAGCACCCCGAAGATGCCGAGTCGGACCGCCGCCCAGGAGAACCGCAGCCCCCACCTCCTCCCGAACCGGTTCCACCAGTCCGGTTCCTTCACCTCCGCCTCATGCTGCCGGGGTGGTTTCATCTTGAGCGAAACACCCGGGAACTCCTTGGAGATGTCACCCTTCAGGACAGAAATATCCTGATCCTGCGTAAGGCTCTTCAGCCTCAGCCAGAACCCGGTCAGCTTCTCGTCCTTCTCGGGGTCCCGGCCCTCTCCGGCCTTTGGCTCCTGGGCCCTCAGCAGGTTCACCGCCTGTTCGAAGGAATCGAAGGAGCTCTGCCGTGCGGTCAGCCCCGTCTCGGTCCTTTTAAATGCATCCTGGAATTCCTTGAAATCCACAGGCTTCAGCAGCGTGGTGTACAGTTCGGTGAGGAGACGGCGTGACTCCGGCAGGTACTGGAATGGCCCGATCTTCGGGAGTCGGGCCTTCTCCCGTTCCTGGTCCCAGCCGATGAGCCGTGCTTCCATGTCATCCAGTTCCTTCCGGAGATCGGTACACCACTGGACCAGGGAGGGCAGCCGGTCCTTGTAATCCTTCCAGTGATCCCAGGTGGCCCATGCGTTCTTGATGGCCGCCTCCGCGCCTTCCGCGTCGGCAACGGCAAGCCGGTCAACGGTCTTCTCCATGTCCCGGTCGATCCCTGTCCGGAAGAACAGCCGGGGATCGAGATTCATGTAGACCGTATCATTGGTCCTGATCTCTGCCAGGGTATCGTAGAGCCTCCGGACCTCGTCGCCCTTCTTGCCCTTCGCACGGTAGTGGGAGAGCCCTGCACCCAGGAGAACACCGATGAGGAGGACAATGACAGGCCCTACCGGTCCATCCTTCATGTTGACGGTCACCGGAACCTTGACGGTACCCCTTGTCTGCTCCTGTCCCAGGTAGGTGACCAGCAGGTTCCCGGTGAATTTCCCGCTGTGGACCCCACCCAGTTCGAAGCTCACGGGAACGCTGGCCATACCGTCGTCCTGGAGATCTGCCTCCGGGACGGTGGCATTCACTGCAGAGGACAGGATGGCATACGCGCCATCATCGCGGAGCAGGTCCGATGAACGGACGCCGACACCGGTGATGTTCTGGGCCACCCAGACGGTGAGGGTCCGGGTGACCGAGGTATCCGAGGGTTTCGGCTGTTCCGTTGCATTCTCCGGTGCCGGATGCCGCGTCAGCGGGATCCCGAATACCACCATGTAGGGCTGTGTCTCGCTGATGGTGAGGGCGGCCGGTTCCACCACCAACTCCATCTGAGCTGCTGCCGGCATGACCACCATCGCGAAAAGGAACAGTAACCCCAGGCACTGCACGTGCCTCGCTTTCCCCTGTCTCACCCTCCCCACCTCTGATGGGGATATCGGGGCAGGGATATCAAAAAGGTGCCGATGCGCTCACGGCTGCAGGCATATCCGGCGGGAAAGCCGGTTTCCTGTTATTCACACCTTCTCCCGCTGATACCTGTGCCGTCCATGCCCGCAGGATCCGGCTCTCACCTGACCGGACGTTCAGCGGCACGTTCTCCCTAGGTGAGTTCCGGTTTCTGCACAAGGACCTTCAGGCCTTCCAGGGTGAGGAGCGCCCTCCGTCGCATCGCGGGACGCAGGGAGAAGAAGTTGACAGGGTGTGCCTTCCAGGTGCGGGGAATGGAGAAGGCCCGGAGCCGGACCAGGGTGGTATTCTCGCCCTCCTCCTCCACCGTGAGTTCCACCAGGAACTGGTCAAAGTTCTGACCCAGCCCCCAGGAATCCTCCGGGATGGCGACGGTGGTTTTCCGGAGAGGGATATGCTCCACCACTTGCTCGATGCACCACACGGTCCGCCCGTCCGGGACCATGTACCGGTACGAGACCCCCCTGGGCCCTCCGGGTCGAGCCGGAGAGGTACTCCACGGCCCTCACGTCGTGGTGGTAGCGCGGGATCAGGGAGAGGTCCTCCACCGCTTCCCAGACACGATCAATGGCGGCGTGGATCCGGATCTCCGCCTGCTACTCGGGCTTCTTCCCCAAGTCCGCTGCCTCCCCCTCCCCGACTGGCAGCTCAGACATGGTGCATCGCACCAAGGAGCTCTCCTTCCCGTTCAGCTACCCGGAAGGCCGTCATGACATTCATCCGCACCATGTCACCCATGCCTGATAAATACCTTCCCGAACGACATGATCCCTGATGTCAGGGAAAAGGGGCGGGTTGCCAC
>JAJRDC010000059.1 GCA_028678635.1 Methanomicrobiales archaeon | reverse complement strand
GGCAACGATACCGGAGACGGGGAGGCCCTTCTCCTTCCTGTCCAGGAGGGATTTCTTGATGGCCACGATGTCGTCGAAGTCATCGGTTTCGGAGAAATCCAGGAGGACCTGGAGGGTCACCGGCTTCTTCTCTCCCTGGACGATGTCGCAGCACCGCTCCAGCCGCTGCAGGAGGGCATGGACCTCGTGCTTCCTGATGCGCCAGGTGAAGAGCTGTTCGCGCTGGATCTCCTTCGGGAAATACTTGGGGAGAATGGACCGGTAGTAGGCAAAGACGTTGCGCCCGCCCTTCTTCAGCCCTTCCTCCAGGGCAAACTTGAAGATGGGATCCTTCACCGTCTGGTTGGTGTACAGGTAGAGAATCAGGTCGGTGAAGATATCCCGGAGGAGGAGGGTCTTCATTTCGGGGAGGCTCTGGTACCCCGCCTCTTCCGGGGCTGCGGCGGTTTCCCCGCCGGGGATCCCTTCCCGGACCGGCGCCGGCGCAGGGGGTGGTGCCTCCCGGTCCGCGTCCCGGCGGAACAGGGCCACCTCGATGGCCGCCTTGATCTCCAGCTCGTTGAAGGGCTTCACGATGTAGCCGTAGGGCTTCACCTGCTTGGCCTTCTGGATGATGGCATCGTCGGCGTACGACGTGACGAAGACAACGGGAATGTCCTGATCCCGGATGATCGTCCGGGCTGCCTCGATGCCGTCGAACTTCCCCGGCATCACGATGTCCATGAGAACAAGGTCAGGGTTCAGTGATCGGGCCTTCTCGATGGCCTCCTCGCCCGACGCCGCCGTGCCCACGATGTCGTATCCAAGGGTCTGCAAACGCTCCTCCAGCTGCATGGTGATGATGGCCTCATCGTCCACTACCAGTATCCGTGACATGATCATCCTCCTGGGTCTGTATGGGAAATTCGACAATCACTTCAGTTCCCCCCCGCCGATGGATAGCCAGGGATCCCTTCAGCTGATTCTCCACCAGGTTCCTGATAAGCTTGAGCCCAAGGCTCCGGGACCGGGCAATATCCAGATCCGGGGGGATCCCCCTGCCATCGTCTCTGACCGTGATGCGAACCCGGCTGTCCACCTGGGCTGCCATGACATGGATGGATCCGTGTTGCCGCCCGCGGAAGGCATGCTTGAAGGCATTGGAGAGGATCTCGTTCACGGCAAGGGCGCAGGGGATGGCCTGGTCGATGGGGAGGTACAGGTCCGCAAGATCGGTCTCGCAGAGGATCTCCCGGTCCTTCTGCCCGTAGATCTGCGAGAGGGAGGTGATCTGGTCCCGGATCTGGCTCCCCATGTTGACCCGGTCGAACCTTTTACTCTCATACAGCCGGGTGTGGATCTGCGCCATGGTCTGGATCTTGAGCATCATGTCCGTGAGGATTGCGAGCGTTTCGGGATCCTGCGTGCGCAGGCGGGTCAGGTCCAGGAGGCCGGAGATCAGCTGCAGGTTGTTCTTCACCCGGTGGTGAATCTCCCGGAGCAGCACCTCCTTCTCGTTCAGGGATGCGAGGATCCTCTCCTCGGCATGTTTCCGCTCGGTGATGTCCCGGAAACTCCAGACCCTCCCCACGATATCGTGCCCGATCCGCTGTGGCCGGGTATCACGCTCGAAGATCCGGCCGTCCCCCAGCTCCACCATGTCGTAGCTCTCCCGGCCTGGATGGGCCAGGAGATCGGCATTGGTGGACAGGAATCCCTCGGGATCCAGCAGCTGGGCGGCCATGTGCTGCTGGATCACCTCCATGTCCGGGGTCTGGAGCAGGGCGAACGGCACGTTCCACATGGCAACAAAGTTCTGGTTGAACCCGGCCACCACCCCGTCCGCATCGGCGCTCAGGATGCCATCGGCCGTGGCTTCGAAGGTGGCCTTCAGGAGGGCCATGGTTCTCTCCAGCGCCTCGCCGGCCTGGATACGTTGCACAATCTCCTCCCGGAGCGCCACGTTGGCTGCGGCGATCTCCGCGGCCTTCAGCCCCACCTCCTCCTCCGCCCGCGTCCGTTCCGTGATGTCCTGGCCCTGGGCGATGGCCGATGACACGGTCTTCCCATCAGCCTCGTACAGGGTGGCGGAGTTCCAGAGCACGGTCCTCACGTCCCCGCTCCGGTGGAGGATCGGGATCTCCACCACCTCCCAGCGCTCCCCTGTCATGGTTCTCCGGATGTAGTCCATGGATTGTTCCTTGTTCTCCACGGGGAACAGGATCCCCAGGTCCCGGCCCAAGACCTCCGCCGCGGTCCGGCCCGTAAGCCGTTCGAACGCATGGTTGAACCGGGTGATCCGGAACTGCGGGTCCCAGACGATGATCGGCGCATTCGCGTGGTTGATCAGGTTCTCCAGGTACTGGCTGGTCTCCCGCAGTTCCCACTCATACTTCCTGAGTTCGGTATTGTCTTCTGAGAGGACCAGGATCCGGTCGGGGGGAACGTATGCCAGCGTCAGGGTCAGGAATATATCCTGCCCCGTGCTAACCGTGCGGTACCGGGACTGCAAGGTCTGGGTGGTTTGCGTGTCCCATGCGAGGACGAACTTATCGAGGATGTCTGGGCGTGAACCGTAGAGCTCGCGGGCCGTCTTCCCGACAAAGGTTTCCATCGTCCCCCCTGTGAACACCTGGGATGCCTGGTTATAATCCCTGATCACAAAATCCTCGCCTACCCTCTGGAAGACAACGGCGGATATCGGCAAACCCTGGTAGAGCAGCTTGAAGTGCTCCTCGTTTTCCCGAAGCGCCTCTTCCGCCAGTTTCCTCTCGGTGATGTCCTGTCCTTGCGCGATGGCGGAGAGCACGGTTTTCCCGTCTGGCCCGTACAGGGTGGCCGAGTTCCAGAGCACGGTCCGGACCTCCCCCTTCTTCGTGAGGATGGGGATCTCCACCACCTCCCACCGCTCCCCGGCCACTGTCTTCCGGATGTGGTCCATTGAATCCGACTTCCTCTCATCGGGAAAGAGGATCCCCAGGTCCTGGCCAAGGACTTCCGCCGCGGTCCGTCCCGTCAGCCGTTCAAACGCCCGATTGAACCGGGTGATCCGGAACTGCGGGTCCCAGACGATGATGGGGGCATTCGCGTAATTGATCAGGTTCTCCAGGTACTGGCTGGTCTCGCGGAGCGCCTCCTCGGCCTTCTTCCGCTCGGTGATATCCTGCCCCTGGGCAATGGCAGAGACCACGGTCCTGCCATCAGGACCGTACAGGGTGGCCGAGTTCCAGAGCACGGTCCGAAGCTCGCCATTCCTTGTGAGGATGGGGATCTCCACCGCCACCCAGTGTTCCCCTTCCAGGGTCCTCCGGATCTGGTCCATCGAACCCCACATGGTGTCTTCAGGGAAGAGGATTCCGAGATCCCTGCCAATGACCTCTTCCGCGGTTCGCCCGCTCAGCCGCTCGAATGCATGGTTGAACCGGGTAATCCTGAATTGCGGGTCCCATACAATGATGGGGGCGTTCGCATGGTTGATCAGGTTCTCAAGGTACTGGCTGGTCTCGTGCAGGGCCCTCTCGGCCCGCTTTCTGTCGGTGATGTCGATGGACGCACCCAGGAACGCATCTGTTCCGCCGAAACGGATCGGGGTCACCGAGGTGACAACCCAGAACGGCGTTCCATCCTTCCGTTTTACCCTGACCTCCCGGTTCCGGACAGAACCTTCTGTCTTCAGGGTGTTGATCAATTCCCCGCGATCATCCTGGTTGCAGTACAGGTCCGGTGCCTTCACACCAATGAGTTCTTCTCCGGAGAATCCGAAGGCCTGCGCGTATTCCGTATTGGCGTACAGGATGGTAGCATCATGAGAGCTGCTCACCGAGATCTGGATCGGGGATGTCTCGGCGATCGTCCTGAACCTCTCTTCGCTCTCCCGCAGCGCCTCCTCGGCCTGCTTCCGGTCGGTAATGTCCCGGTTGCTCCCCCGGATGCCGATGAACTCGCCTTTCCCCCCGTAGACCGGCTGGCAGACATGCTCAATCCAGCGCCAGGTCCCATCGGGACGGACGAACCGCCATATCCCGCCTCCGGCCTGCTGCCGCTCCCCTTCCTCATGGATATGCCGGTCAAACATTTCCCGGTCATCAGGGTGGATGAGGCGACCCCGGAGGCCGGGATCGGCAAGGAACTCTTCAGCCCGGTAACCGGTGATCCTCTCGCAGGAGGGTGAGCAGTAGATGAACCGGCCCGCCGGATCCAGCCAGAACTCCCAGTCGTACGTGTTCTCTGCGACTGTCCGGAACCTGAGCTCGCTCTCCCGCAGCGCCTCCTCGGCCTGCTTCCGGGCCGTGATATCGGTGAAGACGGTCGCAAACCTTCCTTTCCCTGGCGAAAACACTGAAATGGCGAAGTGCTTTCCCAGCGGAGGATAAAAGGTCTCGAAGTGTTCCGGGGTGCCGGCCGATGCAACGCGTGCATAGGTATCAAGGTAGGGCGGGGGGTCCATGCCATACACATCGGATGCCATCCTTCCCACCACGCTTTCGCGGCGAAGACCGGTGATTACCTCGTAGGCAGGATTCACGTCCGTGATTTGGTAGTCCACTGCCCTGCCGTCCCCATAGATGACCTGGTGATTGGCCAGGCCCTCGGACATGGAGGAGTACAGGGCTTTCAGCCGCCCCTCGCTCTCCCTGAGTGCACCCTCGGCCTGCTTCCGTTCTGACACTTCCTTCTCCAGATCCATCTTGGTGGCGGTGACGGTGTTGAGAGATCTCGTCATCCGGTTGAATGCCCTGGCCAGGTCCCCGATCTCGTCATCTGCACTCTCGTCAATGACATGGGTGAGATCGCCTGATCCGACCTTCTCGGTTCCGGCCTGCAGGTCATCGATGGACCTGACGGTCCGCCGGTAGAAGAAGAAGTAGCTGGTCAGGAGAAATGCCACAAAGGTTCCCATCAGGGTCATGATCAGCAGGTTGCTCGTCTGTTTCAGGCCGTCTGCCTCCTCCCTCAGGAGGCGTGCCAGCCTCCCGGCATCAAAGATCATCCCCTGGCTCTGGACCGCCATCCGGCCCCAGGAGAGCTGGATGACGGCGGGTCCCGTCCCACCTGCCGGTACCGGCCCGGAAACGATGTCCTCAAAGACGGCCCGCGTATTCTTCAGGTTCGCTGCCAGGTTCCCCGCGATGGCCATCTCCTCAGCACGGTCCACGGAGAGGCTCGCGACGTGGTCGGAGATGGAGTCGTACTTGGCCTGCCACCGCTCTTTCTGCTGGGGTTCCCGGTAGAGGATATAGTCGCTGGAGAGGTATCCCAGTTCACCGGCCTCGAGGGCGATGTTCTCCGCGAGCTCCCCCTGGGCGGTGAGTCGTTCCACCTCCCGGTTCGTGACGATCACGAGCACCGAGATGAGGGCAATGAGGATGGCAAAGATCGCCAGTGCGACCAGAAGCTGCGTCCTGATCCTCATAGTCCCCCCCCTGTCCGGTACCGCCGGAGGACGATCGCGATACCAGGTCTGGCGAGCATGGACAGATCCCAGGTGCTCATATGATGTTCACCGATCCCGGCCTGACCTCCTCCAGGCTCTCTGTGTGGATATGCTCCCGGACGTTCGGAACTGCGCTCGCATTCACGAGGCCGTTCGCCATCAGCCACCGAGCCTCATCCTCCATAGCCATGATGAGCGACTGGTCCAGGGAGAGTGAGAACTGGTTCTGCTCCCAGACCGTGTCCATGTAGCCGGGATCCAGGTCCAGACGTTCCTGCACGATTGCCCGTGACTCGGCCGGGTGCAGGGCGGCGTACTCCTCGGCGGCCGCGAGCGCCCGGAGGAACCGGACCGCCTGGTCAGGATGCTCCCGGAGCCAGTCATCGGTGGCGATGACGAGCCCGAACAGGGGCTGGCCCCCCTGGGCCTGCCAGAAAATGGCGTTCTCGCCCAGGCGATCCCTTGCCGCAAAGGCATACGGCTGCGCGGTCGAGATGGCATCGATATCCCCGTCCGCGACCGCGCTCACCCATTCCTCGGGCGCAACGATATCGACGGGCGTGATGTCATGCATCTCCATGCCGTGGAGTGTGAGAAACCTGCCGAGAAAGAATTCTGCGATGGTCCCGTTGGTGGTGCCCACCCGCTTTCCTTTCAGGTCCGAGATGTTCAGGATCCCGCGATCCTTCCTTCCGATAATGTAGATGAAACTGGCTCTGTCGATGTTGCCGAAGACACTGACCGGGGAGTTCCCGAACGTTTCCCGGACCATCGGGAATTCGGACATGCCGACGGCAATATCCGCCTCGCCGCTGACCACTCCCTGGAGCGACAGCGAGCCTGAGTGATACCTGCGCACGGTCACGTTGATGCCATTCTCCTCGAAGAGATGCCGGTCCATGGCGATCCAGAAGAGGGCCGTAGACTCGAAGGGGGAATATGCGACCACCACCGGGTCCGTGGATTCCGGAAGGCGGGTCAGGAGACCCGGGGAAGACCATGCCAGCAATCCTGCCACGGCCACGGCTGCGACAAGGATTGCCGTGCGGACGAGGCTACTCCCTTTCACCGGGGTCACACCACCCTCCGGGGAGCGCCCCGGTGGTTCCATTCGCAGATTCTCATGAGCACACGCCCCGACATCCGTTCGTGCCAGCCCTCGCAGTTCCTGGATCGCATGCCCGGGGATGCCGCTACAGGAGCATACCAATCCTCACAAGTAGGGGGATCAGGGGGAGCTATGGTACATTATCCCGGTTTCGTTTAAAAAGGCAATTCCCATTTTCAATTTTTGCAAGATAGGGGTCCCACGGAAGCCTGGGGAAACGCGGCCTGTCATGGTCTCCCTCCCGGATCGGAGTCAGGCCTGCCATCGACGTTACCGTGACGATCCTTCTCCGCCGGCCGGGGGCGTGGGGGGAACGGTCCTCACCCCGGTGGCGATGACCATCACGGACTGGAACGCCAGCGGGATAACAGGAGTATGGTCGTTGTTCACGAGCTGCACCGAGAGGGTATGGATGCCGGGAGGGAGATCCGGGAGGGTGAAGGCCGTGTCTGCCGCCTCCCCCCATGCGATAGTGGTACTGGCGGGGATGGCCGGATCCCCGGGCACAAAGGGTACGGTCCCAATGTCCACGTAGTAGTGCAGGTGCCCCTCGCCGGCAATGTTCTCCTGGTGGTCAGGGTTCACAATCCGGAAGTTGTCCACCTGGAGGGTGACCGGGACGGCCCCCGCTTCGATCGTGGCCCCGTCCTGGGGTGAGAGGAAGGTCACCGCCGGGGATGGGGGGACGGACACCGTGAGTGTGACGGACCGGTACGCGAGGGGGATGACCGGCGTCTGGTCATTGTTCACCAGCTGCACGGTGAGGGTATGGTTCCCGGGCGGGACATCCGTGAAGGTGTAGGAAGTCTCTGCCACCGCGGCCCACCTGGTGCCGGAGGCCGCCGGGATCGCCGGCGCGCCGGGGGTGGAAGGAACCGTTCCCGCGTCCAGGTAGACGTGGACATGCCCTTCTCCTTCGGAATTCGCCCGGCCCTGTCTGTCCACGATCCGGAAGTGCCCGGCCTGGATGGTGACGGTGATATTCCCTGCCGGGACCGTGGCACCATCCTGCGGGGAGAGGATGGTGAGCGACGGGGCCGGTGAGGTGCACCCTGCAAGGGCAGAGAGAAGGACCAGGATCGAGAGGAGAAGGGGGATCCTGGTGCCGGTACCCATGATCGGTAGGTACGGCGACGGTGCTCCATATACGTTGCTGTCGTCTCCGGGACGCGTCACCGGCCCGGGTGTGACACGCCTGCGCCACCGCTGGAGAATAGATCACCGGGCCGCCGAATGGCGCGGATCCGGGGTACCATACCGGATCAGGGGTGCCGGGGAACGCCGGTTCAGGGATCGCGAGGCACCGGGATGCAAAGGGTGGTCATACCCCCCGCCCCCTCGCAAGGGTCCGGCTGATGACCCGGCCGGCCACCACCCATGCGATGGGGACGAGCAGGAGCACAAGGATCAGGAAGGTGAAGGATTCCATCACCATGAAGTTGAAGACGCCATGCAGGATCACGGCCAGGAGGAAGCCGGCCAGGACGAGCAGCCTGCCCTGCCACGGGGGCATGAACTTCGCCCATCCCAGGGCCGCCCCCCAGGAGAGGGAGATGACAGCATGGGCAGGGACCGAGAGGATTGCCCGGACCGCGGCCACGCCCAGCCCCAGCGGGAGGGACATGAACGCCGACGTGGCCACGTAGAGGACGTTCTCCAGCGTGGCGAATCCCAAGGCCGCGGCAACGGCATAGATGATCCCGTCCATGGACTCGTCAAACTCCGGGTCACCGTAGGCAAACCACCGGACAACCAGGAACTTGGCCAGCTCCTCGATCAGCGGCCCGATGGCGATGGCCAGCAGAAACATGGGGACCAGGTACAGGGAGAGATGTTCCAGGAGCGCCACCGGGATGACAGCGAGACCCCCCAGGAGAAAGGTACTGCCCACGAGGGCGGGGGGTTCGGGCTCGAACCGGTCCTTCAGGTAGAAGTAGAACATCCAGAAGATGCCGGGGGCCACCGCCAGGGGAAGGAGGAGGAGAGGATCCACGGAGACATCTCGGCCCCGCAGGAGAATAAAACCGGCAGCCAGGGATCCGGTGCAGGAACGGGAGCACAGCTTTTTCCCTTCCCGCGGCTTTCCACAGGTAGGGGTGACCACCCATGACCGGACCGATGCCTGCCCTCTTTGTCGGCCACGGGAACCCGATGAATGCCATCGGCAAAAACATCTGGACCGAGGGCTGGTCTGGCCTGGGGAGAGCCCTCCCCCGCCCCCGGGCCATCCTCGCGATCTCAGCCCACTGGTTCGTCCCTGAAACGGCCGTCACTGCAATGGCGGCGCCGCCCACCATCCACGATTTCGGGGGATTCCCCGAGGTACTGTACCGTGTCAGCTATCCCGCGCCTGGCGATCCTGCCCTTGCACAGCGGGTCCGGTCCCTGCTCGCCCCGCTGCCGGTGCGCCCGGACATGGAGTGGGGCCTGGACCACGGGACCTGGGCCGTGCTCTGCCCCGTCTTCCCCGGGGCCGATGTGCCGGTGGTGCAGCTCTCCATCAACGCGGCCCCGGGAACCGGCGTTCCACCACGGGCTGGGACAGCGCCTGGCGCCGCTGCGGGACGAGGGCGTCCTCATCGTGGGGAGCGGGAACCTGGTCCACAACCTGCATGCCTACGCGTGGGGTCGGGAGCGTGTCAAACCGTACGACTGGGCGCTGCGATTCGAGGACATGGTGCGGAGCCTCCTGCAGCAGGGCGAGAACGAACCGCTGATCAGCTACGGGACGCTGGGCCCGGACGCACTGCTGGCGGTCCCCACACCAGACCACTACCTGCCCTTTCCTGTACGTGGAGGGGCTGCGCAGGGAGGGGGATCGGATCACCTTCCCGGTCGGGGGCGTGGACGGGGGGTCGGTGTCAATGCTGGCGGTTCAGGTCGGATGACCGCCGTCCCTCCGGC
>JAJRDC010000252.1 GCA_028678635.1 Methanomicrobiales archaeon | reverse complement strand
GGGATTGGGACCTCCATGGACCTGGACTTCAACAACGTCGAGGTGAATACCGAAATCCCCCCCATCGCGGAAGTCTTCGAGTACGTGCACTATGACCTCAAGTCCACGAAGATCCACAGTTACATCGACTCAGAGACCAATGTCGTTAACGACACTGTGATTGACCAGACGGACGACTGGACTGCTGACCACACCCTCCATTTCAGCATCGGGACCATCCAGCTGAACCAGGTATGGGAGGCAAACTACACCCTGAAGGTTCTCAAGGAAGGCCAGATCAGGATCTTTGACTCCGCTTCCATGATCCGGTTCAACAACGGCCAGGTGGTGAACCTTCCGGACACCTACCTGACGGTGCTCTCCGAAGAGGGGGAGCCCCTGACCGGCAGGGAGCTCCACCTGATGGGTCTGAGAGTCACCACGCCCGATCCCATCCTGGAATACGCCACGCTGGAGTGGGATCTCTCCTACACCGGCACCCGCGAGGTCCAGCAGCGGATAGACATCTCCACCAACGGCATGACCTGGGAGCACGTGGCGGATATGCCGGTCCTGCACTGCTCAGGCGCCGGTGGGTGTACGGTCATCACCCAGAGCACGACGCTGGACCTCCGGGGGTTCGAGCCCACCCAATACCAGGTCAGGGTCACAGCCCACGCCGATGATGCCCCCGATGACCATGCCGAGGTCATCCTGAGAATCTCGGAACTGGTAAAGACCGCGAAGATCAGGATCAACTAACATCCCCTTTTTCCGGTCTTCCTGTGCATGGACCCAGCGGGAATCGAACCCGCGTCCTTGGGTCTCTCCTTCCCATCGGGAATCCGAAGCCCAAGAGGATATCCTCTACCCCATGGATCCGCTTGAAGGGTGGTGGTTCCGGGCTCTTAACCGTTTCCCGAAATCCTGCCCCCTCTACCGCCGTGTTTCAGGATGAAAACATCTAAAGACCCCCGGCACCCATCATTAACTGTCATGATCCTCTCATCCGACGAGATCCGGAAGAGGCTTGCCGCCGGATCCGGCCTCGTGATCCGGCCGTACAGCGATGCCTGCCAGCAGCCGGCTTCCTACGACCTGAGGGTGGAGGAGTCCGTCTCCCTCACGCAGGGGCGCTGCACCCTCATCCACAGCCAGGAGTGGGTGGAACTCCCGGCTGACCTGGCCGCCACCCTCCGGTGCAGGTCCTCCTTTGCCCGGCGGGGCTTGCTGGTGGGCGGGGGCTTCGTGGACCCGGGTTTCCGGGGACAGCTGACCCTCTCACTCTCCAACCTGGGCGGCGGCGAGATCCGGCTCACTCCCGGGGACCGGGTGGTACAGATGATCCTCCACGAGGTGGCTGGGGATCTCCGGATGTATGACGGCAGGTACCAGGACAGCAGGGGGGTGGTACCGGCGCGATGAGCCTGATACCCAGCGAGCGGAAATACCTGGAGATCCTCCGGATCCTGAAGGAGCACCGGGAGCCCATGGGGGCAAAGCGGCTCTCGGAGATGATGGCAGAGCGGGGATTCGTGCTCACAGACCGGGCGGTCCAGTACTACCTCAGGTACCTGGATGACATGGGATTCACCGAGAAGGTGGGCAACACCGGGAGGGTGCTCACACCCCTGGGCCTGTCCGAGACGGAGAGTGCCCTCGTGGACGAGCGGATCGGCTTTATCATCTCGCGGCTGGAGCGCCTGGCCTTCCGGACCACCTTTGATCCGTCCACGTCGACAGGTGACGTGGCCTACAACCTCTCCGTGGTGGCGGAGGACGACCTGGACAGGGTCTGCCGGACCTTCGACCGGGTGACCGAAGCGGGCTACGGCTTTTTCTCCACCTACCGGATCCTGGACCGGGATCCCAGGATTCCCCCCGGCCACGCCGGTATCGTGACGATCTGCTCCATCACCATGGACGGGGTCCTGCAGCGGATGGGGGTTCCCGTCCGGATGGCATTCGGGGGAACCCTCATCCATTCCCGGGGAAAGGTCCAGGGATTTGCCCACCTGGTCGGGTACCGCGGCACGACCATTGACCCGCTCCAGCTCTTCATCTCCGCCGGCCTGACCACCATCCGGTCCGTCGTGGACGGGGAAACCGGCATGGCCCTCGCCAACGTCCGGGAGGTGCCGTCCGGGGCCAGGCCCCGGGTGGAATCCATGGTCTCCCTGATGCGGGAGTGCGGGTTCCTCTTCCCCGTGGCCATGGGAAGCCGGGTCTTCAACTTGGCACCCAGCCCCTACCGGCTCTCGCTCGTCTCCTACAGCGGCCTGAACATGGTGGGGTGCGGTATCGAGGAGGGTATCAGTATCCGTACCGAGATCGGGGCCGGCAACATCCCGTTCTCAAAGGTGATGGATGCTACGGGATCCAGTTGATGGACTCGTCGTCCCCGCTCTCCCCGTTCCCCTTCCGCTTCTTCTTTCCCTGGACCCTGGGTTTCCCGGAGGCTCCTTCAACGGAGGGGGACCCTCCGGCCGCGGGCCCTTCCGTCCCCTTGGAGATCCCGGCGATCCCCCGGTCAGGGCTCATGAGGGCACTGTCATCCGGGATGTCCTCCCTGGATTTCAACCGGATCCTGCGACTGGTGAAGGAGGTGTCGTTCGCCTGGGGGATCCCCTTCATGCGCCTTAGTTCGCCACCCGCATCGGGCTCACGGGGAGCAGGGATCCCCTCCCCCGCCCTGGCCGTGGTTTCCCTCTCGGCAGGTTGAGCGGTGGAGGAACGGTCCATCTTCACGTCCTTTAAGCCAAAGACAGAGTCCCTCGGGGCCATGGGCTTCTGCACCGTCGCCTTCCGGCTGAGGTCGGCCGGCGAACCGTCCCCCCGGACCGGTGTCTCGCCAGGTCCGTATTTTACCGGGATATCCTTCCCCCTGGCGATGGTCAGACCGTCAAAGAGGGGAATGGACCTGCCCTGCCGTTTCTCCCGGCGGGGACCCGGGACCGTGATCGTTCCCTCGGCAGGGGTGGCGCTGCCGGCTCCTGCCACGGCTGACCCCTGCGTGGCTTCGGCAGGAAGGGGGATGACATCGGGTGCCCTCAGTTCCTGCTCTTCCTGAACCCTCGCATGCTCCCGGTCGGCCCGGTACTCCTCCCGGACCTGTCGCAGCTCATCGATGCGGGGGATGTTCTTCATCCCCGAGAGCATGATGATGATGCCCACGTAGCGGGTGTTCTTCACCGGGTAATCCCCTGACCGCATCTCGAGCCCGGCAATGGAACGGTCGATCCACTTCCTGACCGTCTGGAAACCACGCATGGACAGTTCCTGCGAGGGGCCGGCGATGAGGACGAGCGCCTTCTCTGCACTGGTGAGGTCACAGGGGATCGAGATGTCATCGTAGACAGCCCTTTTTGCAAGGGTGACAATGCGGGAGGCCTTTGTCTGGGAACTCTCGATGAAGTAGCCGGTGGAACGCCAGCGGTCGAAGACTCCCAGCATGCTGTGGGGAATATGCTCTGCGGCATAACCGATGGCCACAAGCCCCATCCCCGTGAGGGTGTTCAGGATCTCGCCGGCGTCCAGGACCACCTCGGCCACCTCCACGCCCTTCTCATTGAACTCGCCGGCACGGAGAATCAGGCCGATCTGGTGGGAGAGACGGTCGTTTAACCAGTCATAGACCCGTTCACGGCTAGTGAAGGTCCGGGGGGTGATCCGCCGGGCGATCTTCCACACCTGGTCCTCCTCCTTCTTCTCCGTGGAGGGGAGCGGGGTGCTCTCACCCCGAAACTTCCTGTACCAGGTGTCATTGTCAAAGAGGATCATGGCATCCACGAGGGGAAGGAGGGTCTCCAGGTCGGTGGCGGCCTTCGCCGACCGTTTCTTCCCCTCCCCCATGCAGGGCAGGATCGCGACAGCGAAAATGGGCTCAATGAAGGATTTCCGGAGTTCGGGGATGATCCGGTAGGCAGCATCCACCATGGTCCCTCCCAGGCCCGCGAAGATCAGGATGGCGTCGATCTCGATGGTGTCCGCCTGCTGGACCTGGGTCATCACCTCCTCGATATCAATGGTGGTACCCACGTCATAGGGCCTCGTGGGATCAATGGGGGGGAAATGGATCCGGGTGTTCCGGGGAAGGTATTTCAGGTGGAGGAGGGTGTCGGCATCGAAATCCACGGCAAGGGCCGTCATGGAGCCGATGGCACCCTTCCGGTCCTGCCCGTAGATCTCGTCCACGATCCTGGAGCCGGCGCCCCCGAGTCCGATGGCCAGTACCCGCATAGAATGGTTCCCGCGATCAGGATAACGCCCTCCCCGGCAGGGAGCAGGGATGACGGGAAGGGCGATGCTCCTTTTTTAGAAGGATCAGCTCTCTGCCGTATTAAGATATGGGGAGGATCAGGGTCACGCCCGGGGCGCTTCCCCGTCGGTGGCAAACCTCGGGTGAGGAACCATGAAAAAGAGCATTCCGCGGGGAACGGGATGAACCATCCTGTGTCGGAAGGAGCATGTGCAGGTGCCGGAAGTGCATGGCAGGGAACGGGAAAGCATATCAGGGAAGGGAGATCGCACGGCAGAACGGGAACGGCGGGGCTGAATGGCAGAACGTGGGATCCCGGGGCATAATCGGGGAGCATTGGGGGATCCCCTCCAGATTCTTTGAGAACCGGCCAACGGCTGGGGCAAATGATAACCCTTTTATCTCTTGCTGCGGTATTAGTTGCATGAGGTGAATAGCCTTGAGTTACGGTATAGAATTCGTCCCCGGAAACGTCAATGTCAAGCAGGTCGTCAAGTTCTGCAAACTTGCCGAATCGAAGGACATTGATTACGCGTGGATCACCAACCACTACAACAACCGCCACTGCTACCCCACCCTGGCCATGATCGCCAAGGAGACCACGACCCTGCAGATGGGTCCGGGTATCATGAACTCCTTCACCGACACCCCGGCCGCCATGGCGTCGTTCCTCTGCACGCTGGAGGAGGTCTCCGACGGCCGTGCGGTGCTGGGCATCGGGCCCGGTGACCTCTCGACGCTTC
>JAJRDC010000164.1 GCA_028678635.1 Methanomicrobiales archaeon | reverse complement strand
CGATGGTCGCGAAGAGCACGTTGATGAACGTGGTGATGAAGATCTGGGTGTCCATCCTCACTTTCTGCAGCACCGATAACGTCTCACCGCTCCGCTGGTCCTCGAACTCATTGTACGACAGGCGAAGCGTCTGCTTCAGGCCGTCGTTGAATATCTGCATCCCGAACTTCTGGACCGCGAGGCGCGTGAAATAGTCCTGGAACGTCTTTGCCACGAGGGCAAGCAATGCGATGGCGACGGCAACAACCAGCCAGAACAGCACGCCCTGAACCAGGGCCTCCTGAGGGAGGTTCCCGGGGTTCATGGCATATTCATCGATGATCTTCCCGAAAATGATCGGATCAACCAGGTTCAGCAATTGACTGGCTCCCGCCAGGATGAGGGCAAGCAGGATCAGCCACTTCTGCGGCTTTAGGTACTTCCAGAGGACCATCATGGATGTGGAAAACGGCGTGGTTCAGGAGTCTTCTGACAGATACTGGGTGGTTCCCAAGAAAAAACTGTCCTTTGAGAACCCATGGCGATGGGAGACGAGGAACGGCCGGAAAACAAGAGAAAGGATGCGCCGACAGCGTCACGCCCATCGCTCCTTCAAAGGTAGCCTTAAACGTCATTCCCTGCACACATAGTGCCGGAGGGAAGAAAACCATGGAAAAGATTACAAGCGGCCCGATGGCGTTTGTGAGTGCCATGCCCGTCCTGCTCGTGGGCGCAAACGTGAAAGGCAAGCCGAACTATATGACCGCTGCATGGGCTGCGCCAGCCAGCATGGTGCCCCCGATGGCCTGCGTCGCAATTAACAAGGCACGATACACTGCTCAGGGAATCGAAGAGAACAAGACCTTCAGCCTGAATGTACCCTCAGTACAACAGGTCATTGAAACCGACTACTGCGGGCTTATCTCGGGATTCCAACAGGACAAATCGTTGGTATTCCGCACGTCATACGGGATACTTAAGACTGCTCCCCTTGCAGAGGAGTGCCCGGTCAACATTGAATGCCGACTCTTCGAAACCATTGACTGCGGGAGTCACCGCCTGTACATCGGTGAGATTGCGGAGATCCATTTTGACAGGGCATGTTTGAAAGACGGGAAACCGGATATGACGAAAATTCATCCGATCCTCTTCTCACCGTTCGCCTATTTCAGTCTCGGTGAAAAGGTTGGCACGGCATTTTCGGACGGGAAGAAGTATAGAAAAAAGTAGAAGGGAACGAACTTCCCGTTTACCCTTTTGGAGAGCCGCTGCATACCCTCTTATCGGATCTCACCTCACTCGTATGTTATCACTATGTTCTGCCCGTCCCTGAGCACCAGGTTCTCAAACGCGTTGCTCGGCGACCCGTCGACAGTCATTTTCACTGAGTGAGTACCGTCGTTGCAGTGCCCCATGATGCAGGTCGAGTTGAACTCCTGCCCCCAGATGCTGAAGAAATCACCCAGGGTATAGTCCCGTAAGCATGGCGATTCGACATGCAACGTCCCTGACGAGTCATGGGTGTGTATGGGCCTGAGCACAGAGCCGGTCCGGCCCACATTGTCTGGCAGGATCTGCGGGGTGCCCAGTATGGAAATATGAAGCACAGGGTGAATGTGGTAAAGCAATGTCGTGCTCTCTGTGAGCGAGATATCCTTTGCAGGCATGGTAAGGCAGGGATCCGATTGCGTCAGAGTGGTGGTTGGAGGAGCACTTGGAGGTGGGCCTGGCGTCGTGCCTGATGTTGTCCCCGGACTGCTGTTCAGGAGTGCAAATGCGGCAACAACACATATCACAGCTGCCGCAGCAACAATCAAAACCCGCTTATCCATGGCTTCTTGTTCAGTTGGAAACATTTAAGGGTATCTCTCAATGACACGTCTCAGCGAGATCCCCGGCCTCATACGTTTTGCGTGCAGTTGTTCTTCTGGTTGGTATCCACCATCACGTTGCACGGTTTTCCTGGCCATTCTGGGATTCTCTCATTTCTGCGATCGTGCGATATTTCACAAACGTTATCACTGCTTCCCATGGTGACACCAAAACCACTCCCTGCAGCGGGCATGGTCGATGAGAAATCTGCTTCCAATCCGTCTTATCTTCAAAAAAAGTGTACTTTAATGCAGATGCGCCGACCGGGACTCGAACCCGGGTTTAGGCGTTGGCAACGCCTAGTGATAACCACTACACTATCGGCGCGTGCACTACCGGTGTGCCATGGAAATTGATAAGGGTATCGAATAGCGAAGCCGCGGCTCGGCTTCTGCCAGCGGATTGAATTCCCGTGGCACCTGGCGCCATCCTTTATCCGTGCCGGGGGAGATACTCGTGGGACGTACAATGGACCCCCTCCTCGGCGCCCTGCTCTACAGCGCGTTTGCCCTCTTCATCATCCTTGATCCTCTCCTCTCCATCCCGCTCTTCCTGGAGATGACGAAGGAGAAGCCGAGGGAGTTCGTGGTACATCAGGCCTGGATCGCCATCGGGGTGGCCGGGGCCCTCATGTACCTGTTTCTCGTCTTCAACTTCGTGATCTTCGACATGCTGGGGATAACCGTGGCCTCCTTCCAGGTGGCGGGCGGGATCATCCTCTTCCTCTTGGGGATGCAGCAAGTGCTGGGAATCGCCCTGGGTGACATGAAGGCCTGCAAGGATAACGCTGCCTGTGTGGTCATCGGGACCCCACTGCTCTGCGGCCCGGGCACCCTGACCACGGTGCTGCTCCTTTCCCACGACTATGGCCTCATCCTGGTGGGGGTGGCCATCGCCATCTCCCTCGCCGCCACCTGGCTCGTGCTCCGCTACTCCCGTGCCCTCCAGCGGCTGGTGGGGGCCCTCGTCATCGAGATAATGGCCAAGGTGCTTGGCATGTTCGTGGCAGCGATCGCGGTCCAGATCATCTTCGAGGGGATCCAGGCCCTCCTCTGACCGGTCACTTTCACCCCGCGCACATCGGGAGTTTATATACTCCGCCCGGCCACTGATGGTATCGAGGATAACGAGAAGGCCATGCAGAACGTGGGGTACATCGTCCGGGAGAAGGTCAGGGCCCTGGATGACGCGGGCCATGAGGAGTGCATCCTCGCCCTCCGGCTCCACGGCGAACGCTTCGGGATCCGGGTGCAGGAGATCCGGGGGCTGCTGGAAGAGGCGGTTCCGGCCCGGGTCGAGCGGATCCGCAGGAACTGGCGGATCTTCCTGGACGGGGTGGAGGGGACCGCGTCCCTCTCCCAGTCGGGAAAAGCGGTGAACCTGGAGTTCGTTACCGGTGGCAGGTACACGGTGGCTAGGAAATCCCTCCAGGCCCTCCTCGCCGGGGAGGCAGCCTTTGCCATGATCGCCGAGATCCCGGGCAGCCCCCAGCCTCTCGTGCCCCTGCGCCGCCAGCCCCTGTCCTACCAGCAGCGATTCCCGTTCTCCGCCCCGGCAACCGGCTGAAAGCGCAAGGGCCAAATCCACCTTCACCGATACCTTTTTTCCGAAGACAGTATGGCAACGCGAAAGAGAGTAGCAGCTCGGCTGCCGGTGCAATACTGGCCCGTGCCCGCGATCCCGCACCGGGTCCCGGCGGATGGGGAACCCGGGTCGTTCCGCGAGGACCGGGGCGACCGCACCCACTGCGGCGTGGACCTGTACGCTTACCCGGGCAGTATCGTTGTGGCGGTGGAAGGTGGCACCGTGACGGGGATCGGGATCTCCACCTCGCCGGAGATCCTGCCGTACTGGAACCTGACACGGTTCGTCACCATTGCATCAGCAGAGGGAAGGACGTGGCGGTACGGCGAGCTGGCGGCGGTCCTGGTACGCGAGGGAGAGAGAGTCTCGGGAGGGCAGGTGATCGGGACCGTTGGCCAGGTGCTCAACTGCAGGAGGGTCAGCGGCAGTTCACCGCCGTATATCCGGGCCCTCTGCCGCCGGGGTGCTACCTCCATGCTCCACCTGGAAATGGCGGATCGGATCCCGCCTGACAGCGAGATGTACCGGGGCGGGAACTGGTTCGGGAAGCGGGACGGGACCTTCCCCTTCCGGGACCCGGGGCCGATCCTGAAGGATTCGAGATAAAGGTGTGTTACGCCCTCAACCATGTCAACCAGCTGATGTACATTCTGAACCAGGGCCTTACACACCTATCCTCACCGGGGGAGGGACCGGGAGGGGGCACTGCCCCCTCCC
>JAJRDC010000156.1 GCA_028678635.1 Methanomicrobiales archaeon | reverse complement strand
GGGGGAATATGGCTGCCGAAGCGTTCGTTTCCACAGAACTGTTCACCTACGTTGTCCTCCCGTTCCTGATCTTCTGTGCCCGGATCTGCGACGTGAGCCTTGGCACCATCCGCGTGATCTTCGTCTCCCGGGGATACCGGTACCTGGCACCGGTCCTCGGGTTCTTTGAGATCTCCATCTGGCTCCTGGCCATCGGTCAGATCATGAGGAACCTGAACAACTGGACGGCCTACCTGGCCTATGCCGCCGGCTTCGCCCTCGGCACGTACGTGGGGATCACCCTCGAGGAACGGCTCTCGATCGGAACGGTGCTCGTGCGGGTGATTACCAAACGGGACTGCACGCCGCTGATCGACCGGCTGAATCGCGAGAACTACGGCCTCACCATGCATGATGCAGAGGGTGCCCAGGGACCGGTGACGATCCTCTTCACGGTGGTGAAACGTCAGGAACTGCCGAAGGTCGTGGGGATCATCAAGGAGTTCAACCCCCATGCCTTCTACTCGGTGGAGGATGTCCGGCATGCCAGCGAGGGGGTACTCCCCCGCAGTTCCGGCGGGTTCTTCCGGAGTTACCTGGATCCCCAGCGGCTGTTCCGGAAAAAGAAGTGAGGGGGGTCAGATCCGGTCGATTCCTTCTGCCGAGGTGAGCCTCGCCCTGCAGGCACTGCAGAAGGCTTTCTTCCGGTCCAGCTCCCCCAGGGTGGCGGGATGGTGCATCACGCACTCCCGGCTCGCGCAGTGCTCCAGGCCGAAGAGGTGCCCGATCTCGTGGGCACCCTCCCGGACCAGGCGCCCCACCAGGTCAGCGTGGTCATCCTCACGGCCGTAGAACCGGTTCTCCAGCCGGGCGATGGAGACAACAGCGGCCCCCACCGATTCCCGGGCCAGGCCGAAGACAAAATCCTGGCGGGACAGGCAGAGGTCCTGGGAGATCACGAGGAGCACCGGTTCCGTCATGCCGTGCTGCCGCTTGTAGAGCTGAATCCGGGAGAGAATCTTCTGGGCATCGTACTGGTTCCGGGACGGGTCAAACCCGTTCAGGAAGAAGCGGTGCTCGGCCATCTCCACGGGCATGTTGAGGAGCGAGGAGAGGCCCCGGACCGCGGGGCGCTGCAGGCCGACGGGAGCCTGGGGATCCCAAAAGATTTTGATACGCATTACCATATGTCTGGTAATGTCCCCGTATAAACGTATTGAACGTCAGATCGGGGAGTATATCGCGGCCCGTTACCACCGCGTGGTGGAGGTGGGGATCGGGAATGCCCCTGAGGCTGCCCGGGTCATTGCAGCTGCGGGTGGCGTGGTCACGGCCACCGACATCAGGCCGTCAGCGGCTGACGGCATCCCTGTGATCCGGGACAATGTGTTTTCCCCCGATGATCGTCTCTACCGGGGCGCCGACCTCCTCTACGCCATCCGGCCCGGCGTGGAGATGGTTCCCCCCCTGGTGGCTCTGGCCCGGCGGGTGAATGCGGACCTGCTGGTGTACCACCTGGGGAACGAGATCTACGGGGACGGAGGCACTCTCGTGGACTGCGGCGTGGTTCTCCACCGGTACCACACCGCTCAGAAGAGCGAGGACTGACCGCCCGGCGCCTTCTTTGCCGGCTTCCCCTCCTTCGGCGGCTTCTCCGCTGGTTTCGGCCGTTCCTCCGCCTTCTCCCTCCGTGCCCGTGCCTTTACCACCGCCTCCGCCTTTGCCCGGTCATGGAGAAAGAGTGTCAGCTCCTCGGTATCCAGGGAGAGGAGGTCCGCGTACCGGTCCGGGTTCCGTTCCACGAGAAGCGCGATGAGGGTCAGGTACTCGTCCCGGAGGGCCGCGTCGGAGAGGTGGGTCATCCCCGAGAGTCGCCGGACCAGTCCGGTCCTGAGGGCCTTCTGCTTCCGCGCCCTGCCCATCCGGCCCCAGCGGGCCGGCGGGGTGATCCGGGCATGGATCCCCCGCCCTGCCGCGGCATCCATGGTGCCAAGGAGGAGGATCGCACTCGCGTACCGCCAGAGGGGGAAGTACTGCCGTCGGAAGGTGAGCCCCAGGAACTCGTCGGCCCGGGAGAGGCACCGGTAGGCCTTCAGCCGGGACGGCAGGTCCTCCAGGTGCACAAGGCTTCCCTCGATCCACTGGACCAGGGTCGAGGGGGTCTCGTCAAAGCCGTAGTACTCCTGCATCAGCCGGCGGTCGTCGGTGCCCCGGTACACAAGGGTCACCAGGTCGAAGATGCTGGGCCGGTCATCCTTCTCCGAGGAAAGGAGGTCCCCTTCCGCCAGGGATTCCTTCCCTGCGGCCGCGGCATGGAGCATGTTGATGGCGGCCCGGACGTCGCCTCCGGCCCGGGCGGCCACCTGGGAGAGGACCGTTTCGCTGCACCGGATCTTCTCCATGGTGCAGATGAACTTCAGCCGGGGGATCAGGGACCGGGCCTGGACGGCCCGGAACTGGACCGGCTCGCAGAGGGAACGCAGTTCGGAGGGGATACCGTAGAGATCGTTGGCCACGAGGATGATGGGCTGCCGTGACCCGCGGATCGTCTCGATGATGCTCCTGGCTCCCCCCCGGTCAGCGGTGCCCTGCAGGTTGTCAGCCTCATCCAGGAGGATCAGCTTCCGGGCCGCCCCCGAGAGGGACGCGGTGGTGCTGGAGGACCCCGCCACCCGGTCGATCACCGCCTTTGTCCGCTGGTCGCTGGCATTCAGCTCGAGGATCTCCCATCCCATGTCGTGGGCCAGGGCGTGGGCCGAGGAGGTCTTCCCGGTCCCCGGCTTCCCGTAGAGGAGGAGGGGTCGTGACCCCCGGGTCCAGGTCCTGGCCCACTCAAAGATCTGCCGGACGGCCGCGGTGTTGCCGACGATGTCCTGCAGCCTAGAGGGACGGTACTTCTCCGCCCAGTCCATACGCATCCATGGGGCCGAAATGAAATAAATTATCTCTCATGAACGCGGATGCTGGAATGGCAAACGGCGGAATGGCATGGCCAGGCGGATCTGTTCCATTGATGCGGTGGCCCGGTCGGTCCGGGAGTATGAAGGGGTCACCCGGAAGCATGCCATCGGCGAGATGATCAAGTCCCTGAAGATCGATGCTCCCGACGTGGTCGCCTCGTTCGGTGATGATGCCGCCGTCATCCGCCACGGCGACGAGGCATTGCTCCTCGCCGCCGATGGGATCTGGAGCAGGCTGATGGAAGCGGATCCCGAGTGGGCAGGATTCTGCTCGGTGCTCGTCAACATCCACGATATCGCTGCCATGGGGGGGAGGCCCCTCGCCCTCGTGGACATCCTCTCCCTCTCGGACGACCGGATCCGGGACAAGGTCACCCGGGGAATGCTCGCGGCGTGCGAGAAGTTCAACGTCCCCATCGTGGGTGGTCACCTGCACCCGGACACGCCCTACTCTGTCATCGACGTGGCTATCCTTGGCATTGCGAAGCTGGATTCGGTCATCTACAGCCACACGGCACAGGCCGGCGACCACGTGATCGCGGCGGTGGACCTGGAGGGCCGGGTGCATCCGGCGAGCCCGCTCAACTGGGACTCGGTGACCATGAAATCCGCCGAGCAGGTGCGGGCCCAGATCCGGGTGATGCAGGATCTCGGAGAGGCCCACCTGGTCACCGCGGGAAAGGACATCTCCAACCCCGGCATCCTGGGCACGCTGGGGATGCTTCTCGAGGTGAGCGGGAAGGGTGCGGTGATCGACCTGGACGACATCCCGAGGCCGAACCTCATGCATTACAATCTCTCCTTTGAACACTGGGTGCGAATGTATCCCGGAATGGGCTTCATCCTCACCGCAAAAAAGGAGCACGTGGCAGAGGTCCGCAGGCGCTTCAGGAAGGTCGGCATGACCGCAGCCACCATCGGCCACGTCAACGGGGACCGTCACCTCTGCATCCAGTACCGGGAGGAGCAGGCGTCGATCTTTGACCTGGAGAAAGAGAGTATCATGGGGATCGACACATGGCTCTCCGCGTCGTTCCCGTAAAGGTCGGCATCGGGATTGGGGCCGGTGCAGACAGGGTCCTT
>JAJRDC010000323.1 GCA_028678635.1 Methanomicrobiales archaeon | reverse complement strand
AGGATCTGGATCTTTGCCCCCCGGTGCTCCAGCGCTCCCGGAATCACGGTCACGGTGGTGAAGGCATAGGACCCGACCTCGGACTCGGTGCCGGTGAGGGTGTTAAGGAGCGTGGATTTCCCCGTCGAGGGGAACCCCACGAGCACCGCGGTGGCATCTCCGCTCTTCTTCACGGAGAAGCCCTCGCCACCCCCCCCGGATTTTAATGCCCGCTGGACCGCATCGTCCTTCATCTTCGCGAGCTTGGCCTTCAGCCGGCCGATATGCTTGGACGTGGCCTTATTGTAGGGAGTGGAGCTGATCTCCTCTTCGATTGCCCGGATCTCCTCTTCGAGGCCGGTCATTTCGTCTAAGTGGGAAGGGTGCAGTGATGAACATTTGGGGTGCAGAGTCCGGAGGAGGACACCCGGCCGTATCCCTCCGGTTGCAGGGGAGCCTCACCGGAGGCAATGGTCGTCATCACCGGGAACTTCAGCTCAGCCTGCCCCAGGACATCCCAGGTTCACAGACGTCGGCGGGAGCTATGTTTATGAACCACGCCGGACTACCTAACTAGAGCGCTGCTATAGTGTAGACCGGCCAATCATGCGGGCCTCTCACGCCCGTGACTGGGGTTCAAATCCCCATAGCAGCACTTCAAACCGACACTTTCCTTCCTGATCTCTGTGATTGAGGGACGAGAACATCGCTCGTCGAAGCCGGCCTTCAGCTGAGCTGCACCCACTCCCGCCATCTACGGTCCAGAGGGGCATGTGCCATCTCACCACAGGGAACCGGAGGGGACACTATTTATTCCCCCGATGATATCATGCCATGAGGAATCCCGATGCACAGAGACATCCCGAATTTTCCAATGCTCGGTATCGCAGTCCTCCTGGCTGTACTCATCGCGGGATGCACGGGTTTGCCGTCAGAACCTGCGACCCCGGCCCCCACCCAGGTCACGACGGCTCCCACACCCGCGGAGACACTCCCGGCCACACCCACGACGACGACACCGGCCACATCCCTGGCGACCACCATTCCCACGCCCCAGGTGACCGCCACCCTGCTGAACCAGGCCAACGTGTCCGTGACCATCAGGAACTATGCCTTCAGCCCGCGGCTTCTCACGGTTTCAGGGGGGACAACGGTCACCTGGACGAACGAGGATGCGACCCCGCACCAGGTCATCAACGATCCCGGGGGAAGCGGTTTTAATGCTGGACTCGGCCAGATATTCGAGAGCGACCCTCTGGAGACAGGAGAGAGCTATTCCTATACCTTCACCTCGGCGGGCCTGTACCCCTACCGGTGCGCCATCCACCCCGCCATGGAGGGGCAGATCCTCGTGAAATAGGAGAGGGTGAGGCCCTCCGGTACCCCACTTTTTCACTCAGGTGGATGAGGTCGAAGTTCAGATCCCCTCGCAGTATCTCTCAAGCTTCCCTGAACCTTGACTTTCCCTAAAAAATGAAGAACACGCAGTACACAGCAAAGATCGGGATCCATATCACCGCCCAGAAGACCCTGTTCCATCGGAAGACCCGTTCGCCATCCATCGGTGTGACCGGCATGAGAGCGATCACACCGGTGAGAAGGTTCATGGAGAATCCCGCAGTTCCCATCGTGGTGAAGTACCCTCCCAGCGGGATGAGCAGGAACGAGATACCTGCAATGACGAGGTTGATGAGGGGCCCTGAAACCCTGACCACCACCTCATGCAGGTCCGTTGCCTCCGCAGTTCCCTTCATCACGGTCCTGGATGGCTGGGCGAAGACCGTCCCGAAAATCCACGAGGTGATGAGCATCGAGAGGGCCCCCAGGCTCCAGAACTGCAGCTCCGACGGGTACCCGTAGTGCCGCCCTGTGAAACGGTGCCCCAGTTCATGGGCAATGGTTGCCACACCCCCCATGACCAGGAAAATGAGGAGGGTGCTCCACTGGACCGCGATCTTGTCCTTGAAGAGAAAGGCAATGGCAAAGATGACCGCGCTGCCGATAACCACGGCAACTTCCCGCAGGGTGAGAATGGATGCCTCGGAACCCGAGAGGTGGGGACTGATCTTCCGTTTCTCCATCTCCACCCGGCCCATGAGGCCTGCCGTTTCCCCTTTCAGGGTGGACTGGACGATATCCTTTTTCTGGATTCTCCGGATGATCCCGGTATCGGAAAAAAATGCTCCCCCGAAGATGATGGCCAACCCCACCACCAGCCCTACGAGGGGTGCATGTGCGAGGGGGATGGCAGGCGTCCCTTTCCATGAGATGCTCTCATACCCGGTGACGGCGACATCGTCCGGGGATCCAGCATCTGCCTGATGGGAGAACAGGGCAAAGAGGCTGAAGTGGTCCAGCGTGGCATTGACACTCCGCTGATCAGGGTGGATCGTGGTCGGCCGGTCTTCCCAGCGGGATTCCCGGGCACTGTATCCACGGATGACCAGGTCCTCTCCCTCAACGACGTCCCACTCCTCCGCACCGAGCATGATGGAGATCATCGCGAGGGTGTCAAACCGGGCTCCGTCCGGTAGGCAGTGGTAGGCATACCCCAGGTACCGGTAATCAGGAGGCATATCGGGGAGACCTGTCGACGCTGCCCTCGTGATGCTGACCGTGGAAACCGGGTGGTCCGTTGCATCCAGGACCTGCGTCCCTTCCTGCAGCA
>JAJRDC010000021.1 GCA_028678635.1 Methanomicrobiales archaeon | reverse complement strand
CCCTGGCGTTTCAGCGGGTCACATGGACGCGAGCGCATCGATCCCCAGCGTCTCCAGGCACTCCCTGAGGGTGTTCTGCATCCCCTTGACGAGGGTCAGGCGGCGCTCCCTCTGCGGGCTGCCGCTCTTCAGCACCGGCACGTGCTGGTAGAAGGTGTTGAAGAGGTCGGCGAGGCGGTGGGCGTAGGCGGCCAGCAGGTGGGGGGCCATCTGGTCTGCCGCCTGCTCGATGACCGCCGGGAACCGGGCGATCAGCTTGGCAAGCGCGATCTCCTGCGGCTCGGTGTACCCGAAGTCCTGCCCGAACGGGCCGGCTTTTTCCAGGATGCTGCAGGCACGGGCATGGGCATACTGGAGGTAGGGGCCGCTCTGCCGCTCGAAGTCCAGGGCCTGCCGCCAGTCAAAGACCATGGCCTTCTCCGGCGAGACCTTCACCGTGTCGTACCGGATGGCGGCCACCGCAACGGACCGGGCGATGGCATTCTTCTCCTCTTGCCCCAGGTCATCCCTCCGTTTCGCCACCTCCTCCCTTGCCTTCTCCTCTACCTCGGCGATCAGGTCGTCGGCAGAGACGAACTTCCCTGCCCGGGTGGACATGGAGCCTTCGGGAAGAGAGACGAACTCGAAGTGGACGATGGCAGGGGGCGTCTCCCCCATCAGGCGCAGCGTGCACTGGAGCTGGGCCCCGATCAGCTTGTGGTCTGCCCCCAGCACGTCGATCATCCGGTCAAAGTGCCGGGCCTTCCAGACATGGTAGGCCAGGTCCCGGGCGGCGTAG
The DNA here is from genome assembly GCA_028678635.1 of Methanomicrobiales archaeon. Next base: position 10,111 of record JAJRDC010000021.1, on the reverse strand, counting down.
ACGGTGGTCCCGTCGGAGCGCTGCAGGATGTAGGGCTTGGCAAAGCCGTGGGCCGAGAGATCCATCCAGACGGTCTCGTCCTTCCGGTACGCCGGGAGGTAGCGGATCCGGTCCAGGACCCTCCCCACGTCCCCGTTCCGGACAAAGTCGCTCTCCCAGACGAAACGGTCATGGGTGACCTGCAGATCGGCGAGGGTCCCTTTGATCCCCTCCAGGCAGAGGGTGACGGCACTGCGGAATTTTGCCACGGTCTCGGGGTCCCCGGCCTCCACCTTCTGCATCAGCCGCTCGATCTCGGCAACAAGCACCGGTTCCTTCTCAAGCTCCCGGTTCGCGGCGATGTACTGGCGGGCGATGCGGTCATCGCCCTTCGCGGCCGGATCCCCCCCGCCGTACCGGTCCACCCCCCAGGAGACGATGGCGATCTGCCGGCCCATATCGTTCACGTAGTACTGGGTCTCGGTCCGGTAGCCGGCCTTCTTGAGCACCCGGGCCAGGGAGTCCCCGATGATGGTATTTCGGATGTGGCCCACGTGGAGGGGCCCGTTGGGATTGGCGCTGGTATGCTCCACCACCACCCGCTGTTCCCGGCGGGGCAGGGAGCCGTAGCCAGGCTTCACCGCGGCCTGGATGGAGCGGTCCAGGTAGTCGCTCCCGAAGGTGAAGTTCAGGTAGGGTCCCGTTGCCTCCACCAGGATCCCCATGAGGTCCGGGCGTTTTCCGAGGGTGGCAGCCAGTTCCTGTGCGATCTCTTGGGGACGCCGGCGCTCCTTCTTTGCGAGGGAAAACGCCACGGTGGATGCGAGATCTGCGTGCGCCTCGCCATCGGTAAGGAGGGGGTCGGCCCCCCCCGTCTCCTCCCGGATGGCCCGGGCCACCAGGTCCCGGCTCTCCCGGTACATCGCTAGTACCCCGTCCGGTAGCGGAGGATCGCGGCGATGCCACCGAAGGCGTTGTACAGCATCGCCCCCTCCTCGAAGTCGTCGGAGATGATCTCCACCTTCGAACCCGACTGGTCGGCGAGCTGGGTCAGCTCCTCCACGATGTCCGTTTCGCTGTCCCGGACCATCGGCGTTGTACAGCCAGGGCAGTTCGGGATCTCGATGGTCTTCACATCCACGCTCCCCTCAGCCGTGACCGTTGCCTCGTGGATCCGCGAGCAGTTCGGGCACTTCAACCGGACCCGGGTCTTCCTCAGGCTCGAGGAGAGGAGAAGGGTGGCTACCGAGCCGGTCTCCAGGTTCTTTCTCACCGACTCCTCCCCGTAGGCGGCGTTCCCGTTCTCCTTCACGAGCTCCTGCAGGAACCGGTTCATTATCGCTTTCTCCTTCACGATGTCCATGCCCTTCAGGGCGTCCTGGGCCGCGTCCACCAGCTCCGCGAGGCCGTCCTCGTTCGTGTAGGCCACGTCGAAGAGGCCGATCACCCGCTTCTGGATCTCGTGGTGCAGGAACCCGCCGTTCGCGAACTCCTCCTTCGTCGGGCTGGGGCCTCCGATGAGCACCCCCTTGAACCGTTCGAAGAAGTCCTTCTCGGCAAGGAACGTGTTGCTTGCCCGCTCCCCCACCTTCTTGTAGAACTCGTTGATGGCAATGAGCCGGAGGCGCTGGAACCGGACGCTGGACTGGCCCCCCTTCCGCTGCTTCCCGGGTACCGTGGAGGTGACCCCGCTCACCGGCTCGATCCGGTTCCCCCGGAGGAACCCGAAGTAGGCCTCCCGGCGGTCAATGACCAGGAGGCCGTACACGCTCTTCTCGGTGAGCATCTGCCGGAGGGGCTCCAGCTCGAACCGGGAGGAGCACCGGTACATGTACAGGTTCAGGGGCTCCGGCGGCTCGATGATCGTGCACTCCAGATCGGTGCGGTCACCGCCCAGGAGCACGGTCCCGCAGAAGACCGCCATACCGTGGGGAGGGGGGCGCTTGTAGTACTTGAGCCGTGCGAGGATCGAGGAGATGGCGGACTGGACGTTCGTCCGGGTCTGCTTGGACTTGATATTCGCGCACTGGCCGAACTCATCCTTCAGCTGGTTCGTCACGTCAAAGATCTGCTTGTCCGGGGGTATGTAGAGGGTGATCAGCTCGGTCCCCATCCCCTCCTTGGCCTCCAGCTTCTCGAGCGTTTTACGGAACTCGTAGCGGCGCCGGGCCTCGTCCATCTCCTGCTGCGGTTCTGCCTCGCCCATGCGGTGGTGTCGTCCCCAGGTTTGTGTTAAGAAGATGAGTCAGCCTGCGTATATAATATATCGAAGGGGGGGGACACGCAAGGGAATCGAGGGCTGTGATTCAAAGGGAAGAGGCCCCTTGGATGGATAACCGTCAGCGATTCTCCTGATACCGGGCGCTCATGTTGTCACCCGGGGAGGTGGAATACCAGACGTCATTAAAGAAATAGCGATCCTCCAGCAGAGGTAATTCGCATCCATAGTATTCATTCAAAATGAGCCGGAAGGAATTCACCGGTGTGATGGTATCGGGGATACGGTTCCCTCTCCCCTCGGGAAGGTAGTAGGCATTCAGAATCGGCATCCGGATATCCCTGCTCTCATATTTCATCGCTTCCATTGACGGCCCATGATCTGCCTGCAGGACGATGATAGGTGGAACATCCGACTTCTCGAGGATGGTGTCGATCGTTTGTTCGACCTGTGCATTGACATATTTCAGCTGCCGGATATAATCCTCATCCCGGAAACTCGGGACAACCCACCCGCCATCCTCGCTGAAAATATAAGGATTATGGGGGGCAACGATATGGGCAAAGACGAAGGTATTTCCCTGAATTTCGGGGATCGTGGAGAGGTCGGAAAACGCGCCGCTGATGGCACTCCGCCGGTTCTCATTTGTGAAGATATACTTCAGAAGGGTAACATCCAGCAGTTTCGACTGGAATGCGGAAAGAATCTCATTGTTCATCACGACAGTCGAGTATGGGCTTCGCTCTGTCATGGCATAACCGGACCGGAAGAATATCGTGGTATAGCCATTGTCTTTGAAGAACAAGGTCATGTTATTGTATTCGACCATGTGCTGCAGGTCCGTCCTGTCGTCAGGATTCTCAATATAGTTCAGGTTCAGTGAAGATGCGAGGGATGGCCTTGTGAGATTATAGTTCGCCGTGCTCCTGCGGGATACCTGAAACCCCCGTGCGGTGAGATACGAAAGAAAATCACTGTTATTGTAATGAAAGGAGTGATCAAGAACATCGTCCCGCGCGTAGGAATCAAGAATAATGTAATAGACATCCCTTTGAATTGAACGATTCGGGATGCAGGAAATTTCCGGGGGGGCCTTCGCACCAACAGTCTCCTGGACATTGCGATCGACCGTCACCAATGAAAATCCCGCAACGAGGAAAGGGAGGGCTATCAACACTATCGCGATGATATTGAGCAGTCTGGTGATTGTCCGGAAATCGCTCCGCAATCGCCATAGATATACAATGAACGTGATGAAAATTCCCGTGTAGATGAAGACGAGATATCTCGGGTACTGGTTCAGTGCGATATCGCCGATGATAATCTGGTTGTATGCCCCCAGAGAAAATCCAAAGGAATAGAACCACAGGAAAAAGGCGGTGATGCCCAGTGCCATCTTGTCGATATTGCCATGGAACAATCGGGCGACGAGAAAAAGGAGGGCCGTGAAGGTGAGGGTGATGATCGAGGGGATCAATATCTCCCCCAAGGGTACAATTCCCATATTTTGCGTGTAAAGCGCAAAAATCGGGTACAGTCCGATGAGAAACGGGTGGATGGGGAACATGTTCCTACCCCGAACCGTCCCTGGTTTTCATCAGGTAGAGGATCCTCCCGGAATCGGTGAGAGGTGCCGACTCCAGGACCGTGAAAAAACGGCCGAATGCCCGGTTGAACCCGTCGAGGTTGTACTCGATCTCCTGCCCCGCCTTTCTCGAGAGCAGTTCCTGCACCGCGGGATCGTCCAGGGGGATGAACTCGATGATTAGGTTCCGGCACATGCCGGCGAGCGTCCGGGCGATGAAGGGGAGGGGCGTGTTGTTGGTGATGGCGAGGTGGTGCAGGATGGCCAGGGCGAGCACGGTATCGCAGGGTAGGCGCTGAAAGAGGGAAGGGCGTTCGCGGCATTCCCACCCGGTGGGAGGCGTGGGGTTGGTGAGATCGACCCAGAGGGGGAGGAGGGCGGTCTCATCGCGTTCCTTCACCTGCCGGTAGATCTGTTCCACCGCGGCGGGATTCCGGTCCAGGGAACACACAAAGGGGGCATACTTCGCCGCGATCCGGCTGAATACCCCCACGTCCGCCCCCAGGTCCACGACATACCGGGGCCGAATGAGCTGCAGGTAGCGATCCACCACCACCTCCTTCTCGGCTGATGCGGCTTTCGAATAGGTCACCGACGCATCGTAGGCATCACGGTCCAGCCTCCGTGGGTCCCAGTGGTACTTCGAGACGGCCCGTATGAGGTGGTCAACGAGACCTTCCCGTGAGGTCCGGCTCATCCTGACCCGGGACGGCTGGCCCGGGGCGCCGCCATACCGCTCCTTCCAGCGGCCGTGGAGGTGGATGTGCAGCAGGGCGGGGAGATGGAACCATGACCGGAGGGGAAGAAGGGCCCGTGCCAGGTCCAGCGGGACGCCGTCATGGTGCACCTGCAGAAGGCGGACCAGCCGGACGTCGGCGAAGGATACCAGGGCCAGCGGAGCCATGAAATGACGGCAGAACTGGCCGTAGGCGTACCAGGGTTCTCCTTCCGTATACCGCTGAAGGGAGAGGGTGTCGATGAGCACCGGCTTTCCCTTCACGAACTGGATGTTGGTACCGGAAGCATCCTTGAGCGTCATCCCGGACCGGAGGGCGGCCTGTTCCACCCGCAGGGTCGTGAGAGCCGCATCCCGGAGCATGCTGAAGGACCATTCGTAGGGATACGAGATACACGGCACCGGCTCAGGCCGTATCACGGCAAATGCCTGACCGGGCTGTTCGGGAGGGATTTCCACCGTTTCATGGGGGATAAGGAGCTGCTCTCCGACCAGCCTGTCGTACAGGCCGGAGCGTATCAGGTGCTCGTAATCATCCCTTCCCTGCCGGTTGATCTGCCGGTAGAGTATCCCCTCCCGGGTGAAGACGAAGCCGGCTGGATCACGGAAGGATACCGGTGCAGGGGAATCCGGCAAGGGCATGGGGGCCTCAGGATCTTTTCAGCCACTGGAAGAGAGCGGCCAGTTTAGCCCTGAAGACGTAGGAGAAGCCGATGGCGAGGGCAATCAGACCTTGGAAGATCAGGCTTCCGGTATTGAAATCAATGTATGCCGACACCGGGGAAATGCTGCCGGCGAGTATGGCGAGATATATAAAAATACGATACCGCATATCCCACTATGCGTGTTGGGTACCCGAAAAGGAAATAACTTCCCTCTCTGGGATCTCTCCTCACACGGGGGGACGCCCCCCCTCATCCAGGCACCGGTACACGAGGCAGATGGTCTTGGCATCGCAGATGCGCCCATCAGCGGCCATGGCCTCAACCTCTCCCTTCGGGATCCGGACCACCTCGATGATCTCGTCCTCGTCCTTCTCTCCATCCCCCGAAGGGGTGAGATCCCGCACCTCGAAGAGATGGAGCCGCTCGGTGGTGAACCCGGGAGTGGTGAAGATGGTACCCCGGGGGATGAAGGTTCCCCCCGTGTAACCGGTCTCTTCGATGAGCTCCCTCCGGGCCGTCTCCAGAGGGGTCTCCCCCGGCTCCATTGTCCCGGCAGGCGCCTCGAACAGGTACTTACCGATGGCAAACCGGTACTGGCGGATGAGCAGGCAGTCGTCCCCATCCAGGGGAAGCATCGCCACGGCGTCCCCGGGTATTACGATAACCTTCTCCTTTGTCCGGCCATCGGGGAGCCGGATCTCCCGCTTCTCCACGGAGAGGCGTTTCCCCCGGTAGATCTCCATTCTCACTCCTCCCCATAAGGGATAGGATCCGGGACCCCCACCTCCCGGAACGCTTCCCTCCGGAAGTGGCAGGCCCCGCACCGGCCGCAGGCCCGGTCACTGTTCCGGTAACAGGACCATGTCTCCTGGTAGGGCACCCCCAGCGCGAGGCCGATTCGCAGGATCGCCGTCTTGTTCATGTGGACGAAGGGGGCGATGAGCTGGATCCGGCTCGATTCCCGGGTCCCCCGGTCGATCACCTGCTGGAAGGCCTCCATGAACTCCTCCCGGCAGTCCGGGTAGCCACTGTAGTCGCTGGCCTGGGCCCCGATGAAGATGGCCTCCGCACCCCGGGCCTCCGCCAGGCTCGTCGCAATGGCGAGCAGGTTCGCGTTCCGGAATGGCACGTAGGTTGCCGGCAATTCCTCGCTGGTGTCCTCCCAGTCCTTCACCGGGATCGCCCGGTCGGTGAGGGCCGAGGCCCCGATCCGGGCCAGGTAGCCAATGTCCACCTCGAAGAACTCCACGGCCCCCAGGAGGGTGGCTATCCGCTGGGCACACTGCCGCTCCTTCCCCTCGGTCCGCTGCCCGTAGTTCACGTGGAGGGCGATGATCCGGTAGCCCCGGTCCCGGGCCACGGAGGCCAGCGTCGCGGAATCCATGCCCCCAGAGAGAAGGACCACGGCAGTCTGGGCCCTGGTGTCCTGGACCACGGCTGTCTTCACTACCGCACCCCCAGGATCCGGTGAAGCTGCAGCTGGAACCGGCCCGGGAGGTCATGTTCCAGGATATAATCGGCGATGGCACGGCAGTCGCTGCCAAAGACCGGCGAGAAGAGGATTTCCGCACGGATCGGATGATCCGTGATAACCCGCCGGGCATACTCGCAGTCATCCAGGCCTGCCACCACGAACTTCACGCTGTCCCCACCGGAGAGATGGGCGAGGAGGGAGAGGTCGCTCTCCTCGCCCGAGGAGGGGCACTTCACGTCCATGCAGATGGAGGCGAAGGGCTGGAACGGCCGGAAATCCAGGGTCCCATTCGTCTCGATCCCCACTGCGTATCCGTCATGGTGGAGGGCGGTGACGAGGGGCAGGAGTTCGTCACCCTGGAGGAGGGGTTCGCCCCCCGTGATGCAGATACGGTGGCATCCCAGGGCATGCACCTCCGCAAGGATCTCGTCCCTGGTCCGATCCCCCCCACCGCTCCGGGCATACCTGGTATCGCACCAGCGGCAGTCCAGGTTGCAGCCGGCAAGCCGGACGAAGGTGGTGAGGTATCCCTGTTCCCTTCCTTCCCCCTGCAGGCTCCGGAAGATCTCAGCGACCCTCATGGTCCCGTTCCGCGTAGCAGGTATCGGACTCCCAGACCCGGATCCGTGTCACGCGTGCCTTCCTGCCGTTCAGGTGGCACTCCTCGGTGAGCAGGCGCTCGATCTCGGCGGCCAGGATCTCGCTGGAAGGATCCCCTTCCGTGGTAACCACGTCGTGGAACCTGCGGAGGCAGTCGTTCAGCGGATCCTTCTCGTTCAGGATCACCTGGTGGTCCAGCCGCTCGATCACGTCTTTTATCACGTTGTAGTCCACGAGGATGCCTGTCTCCGAGTCGGGTTCGCCTGCCATCCAGACCTCAACCCTCCACCGGTGGCCGTGCAGGCGGCTGCACTTCCCCTGGTAGTGGAGGAGCCGGTGCGTTGCGTCGAAGAAGACCTCCTTGTAGATCCGGGTCTCCATGAGATCACCGTTGGAGGGCGGCACTAATAAGCCCTCACCCCGCGGCACATGAGGCCTCTCCCAATCTCAGCATGGCAGGTTCCGGTATCTGTGGGCCGCTTCGGGGACGCTCCTGGGGGGCTGTCGCCCCCCGCCGCGTGGGCGTCCCCCCGCTGTTGATCCAGATCGCCGAACCATGGTTTATTCTGACATGAGGCACATCCTCACGCCGTGGGGGAGGGACCGGGAGGGGGCCTGCCCTCCTCCCACCGGCATGAGGCCGGATCCCGAGGGCACCAGCCTCTGGGAGAAATGAACGAGTGCATTCCCCTCCCGCTGGCATGGGGCCGGAAACCGTGCCTCGGCGCGATAATGCAGATGGGATTCCCTGTGCCCGTTCCCCTCTCTTTCTCCGCCGTGCGCATGCCACAATATATAAATTCCCCCCGCGCGTTCTATTATACCTCAGTCGCAGGTATCCATATCCTGGGACATTCATACAACGAGGGCATCCCATGGGACAGGGAAAATTTGCAGCAAGAAAACTGGCGCGGGACTCCAAGAAGTTCAGGTGGGCCAACAAGCACTATGCACGGCGCATGCTGAACCTCGACGAGAAGGCTGATCCCCTGGAGGGCTCACCGCAGGCCCGGGGGATCGTGCTGGAGAAGATCGGGATCGAGGCCAAGCAGCCCAACTCCGCCATCCGGAAGGCGGTGCGGGTCCAGCTGATCAAGAACGGCCGGCAGGTGACCGCGTTTGCCGTCGGCGACGGGGCCATCAACTTCATCGACGAGCACGACGAGGTCGAGATCGAGGGGATCGGCGGCCGGCTGGGCCGGTCCATGGGCGACATCCCCGGCGTCCGGTTCGTGGTGACGAAGGTGAACAACGTCTCCCTCCATGAGATGGTGATCGGCAAGAAGGAGAAGCCGCGCAGGTGAGACCAATGGCGGACGAGGAAACGAAGGGAACCCCTGCCGAGCCCGTGAAGGAGGCGAAGGCCCCGAAGATGGAGGGCGCGAAGGCGGCAAAGCCGGAGAAGCCGGCCCGGAAGCCGAAGGCCCCGAAGCCGGAGGGCGCGAAGACCGAGGGCGCGGAGAAGCCGGCCCGGAAGCCGAAGGCACCCAGGGGAGAGAAGCCGGCGAAGGGCGAGAAGGCGGCAGAAAAGATCCTTGAGAAGGTCATTGCCGAGGCGGCGGAGAAGCCGGAAGCCTCCGCGGAGGCGGCGCCGGCGAAGGAGAAGGAGGAGAAGACCCCCCGGCTTCTCTTCAACCGGTGGGACCTGAACGAGGTGGAGGTAACGGACCCCGGCATCAGGCGGTACATCAACCTCCAGTCCATGATCGTCCCCCACTCCAGCGGGCGGCTCTCCACCCAGCAGTTCGCAAAGGGTGAGATGCTCATCGTGGAGCGGCTGATCAACCGGCTGATGCAGAACGAGATGAACACGGGGAAGAAGCACCGGGCGATCCGGATCACCCGGGAGGCCTTCGAGACCGTCCACCGGAAGACCAAGAAGAACCCTGTCCAGGTACTCGTGGACGCCGTGGCCCAGGCCGGCCCCCGAGAGGAGACGGTTCGTCTGAAGTACGGCGGTATCAATGTCCCCAAGTCCGTCGATACCGCCCCCCTGCGGCGGGTGAACACCGCCCTCATGTTCATCTGCCAGGGCGTGTACTCGGCATCGCACAAGCACAAGAAGTACGTCTCCGACTGCCTGGCCGACGAGCTGATCGCGGCCTCGAAGGGAGACACCAAGTGCTACTCGGTAGGGAAGAAGGAAGAGCGGGAACGCGTGGCAAAGGCGTCCCGGTAAACCAGAGAACCAACCTCTTTTTCGGTGAACCATGGCTCGAGGCGCAAAAATCGTCGAACGGGTTGCCCCGCTGATGGACAAGCCCGTCAAGATCCGCAATATCGGTATCGTGGCCCACATTGACCACGGCAAGACAACCCTCTCGGACAGCCTCCTCGCGGGCGCCGGGATGATCTCCGAGGAGCTCGCGGGTAAGCAGCTCTTCATGGACTCGGATGAGGAGGAGCAGGCGCGGGGCATCACCATCGATGCCTCCAACGTTTCCATGGTCCACGAGTACGAGGGCCAGGAGTACCTGATCAACATGATCGATACCCCAGGCCACGTGGACTTCGGGGGCGACGTGACCCGGGCGATGCGTGCCGTGGACGGCGCCGTGGTCCTGGTGGACGCCGTGGAGGGGCCCATGCCCCAGACCGAGACGGTGCTCCGGCAGGCCCTGAAGGAGGGGGTTCGTCCCGTCCTCTTCATCAACAAGGTGGACCGGCTGATCAACGAGCTGAAGGTCGATGAGACCGAGATGCAGATCCGGCTGGGGAAGGTCATCGACAAGATCAACAAGCTGATCAAGGGTATGAACGAGGAGATGTACAACCAGGGCTGGAAGCTGGACGCGGGCACCGGCACCGTTGCCTTCGGTTCTGCGCTCTACAAGTGGGCCGTCTCGGTCCCGTT
>JAJRDC010000233.1 GCA_028678635.1 Methanomicrobiales archaeon | reverse complement strand
TCCGGGACTTCAGGAGCGATACGGACCTCTTCGGGCACGTGCTGAAGATCACCGAGGAGGCGGTCGTGGACGAGATCGCCGGGTTCGCCAACTTCGTGATGGGGGAGAGCCACCAGGGGACCCCCTCGGTGGTCTTCCGCAACTGTCCCCCCTGGAAGGGGCACGATCACCTCTACTTCACGCCGGAAGAGGATGTTCTCCGGAAGGCCCTCTGCCTGCTGCCATCGGAATACATGGAGCGGTAGTGCCTACCGCGTACCAGGATAATGGGAGGGTCAACGGGTAAGTAAGGGGGAGAGCCCCCGGGTTGACGATTCAGGCAAGCTTCCAGGCGAGGGTGTCCTTCTCGCAGTCCCAGAAGTCGTTCAGGCGCGGGTATCCCGCAGCCCTCCAGGCAGGGTCATTCACCGGGCAGAATCGGATGGTGACATTCGTCAGATCCCGCGTATCAGGGATTTCGAAGACCAGCAAGCCCGCCCTGGTGGTCCTGTCTGTCATGAGCCCGGACTCGTACAGGGTATCCATGACAACCGGGTACTGTTCAGGATCGTTTACCGTCATTCCCGAGGCGTTCAGGATCGGATACTCGTCTATCCTGTACACCAACCCGTTCAGTGCGGAGTGATCCGGGACCGTGGCGTTCACCAGGATCTTCCCGTCCCACAGCGTGAACGAGGAAGGAAGGGGACTCATGAAAGTTTCTCCCCACGCAGGGTAAGGGGACATCTGGAACTCCACACCGACTAGGGCGAACCGGTGATCGGGACTGGCATTCATCCGGTACACCGAGACATTGTTCCCCGCTGAGGGGAAGAACAGGGCTTCCTTCCGGTCGAAGGAGGTCACGTTTACCGAAATGACTTGCGTCCATCCAGTCCAAAGATCATGTTTCTGGCCGATGGGTACGATCCATTTCGGGGTGGCGGGGCCACCGGGAGGAAGGGGCCCGGGGGTGACCGTACCGGGAGCAAATCCGCATTGGGGAAAACAGAAACCTAGAGACCCGGTATGGCCGTTGTGCAGGATGACCTCAATATCTACATCCAGATCTGTTCTGTTCCCAGTCCCGAACACGGTCCTGTTCCCTCCGGGATCGGGGGGGTAGAGTTCCCCGGAACCGGGATACGTGACCCAGGCGGCAGAACGTGAATCTGTGCGGTCACGAATCTTCACCGTGTAGCCTTTCACCTGGTGATTGAGACGGCCTCCCTGCCAGGTTACGACAATGGTTTCACCCTGAAGCCGTGCAGACGCCGATCCGTGAAGATCCATTTGTTCTCCAAAGTCCAGCCTGGGGGGTGAGGTGAGAGAAGCCACCATCAAAATCCCGGCCGGGGCTCCGAACAGGCACAGTCCGCTGACGAGGACTCCTGCGAGAACCATCCCGAGATCCGATGAATCGCGATGGGCGGGAGAGAGATAGCAGACCCGTGTAGCCGCCAGCATGTCATGCAACCCACGCTTGCCAAAGAGAAATCCTGAGACAAGTAGCCCGATACCGAGGAGTAAGAGGAGAACGGCCGGCATCATCTCCGGATTGATGAGGCCCAGCGCCATCCCCGAGCGGAGCGGGGATCCGGGGGAACCCCCTGCCATGCCGAAGGTTGCTCCAGTAAAACCGAGCACCAGGGGCACAAGGTACAACAACTTGGCCAGGGATCGTACAACGGCCCGAACCCGGGAGATCCTCGTATCTTTCCGGGCTGTCACCATCAGACCGAAGACCTGTTTTCCGAGGGTCGCTTGCCGCGGGGAAGCCTCAAAAAGGGAAAAATAGAGGATAGGGATGATAAGTATCAGGAAGATTTCGAGGAAAAAGAAGATTTCAAGAAGGAGGGGTGGCAGGAAAACCGGCTGGCCACTGATCCGGAGGGACAGGGAGGCGATGGTACTCAGGAGGATCAGCACGACGAAAATCAGAACACCATCGATGAAGGCTGCCCCAAGCCGGACCCAGAATCCCGCCAGGGGATATCCTTCGGAAACAGGACCGGTCATTGGATCCGTTCCGGGGTGAAGGGATTCACGGTTCTGTCCTGCAGTACCGGGGATATCTCCCGGAGGAATGGAGATATTCGCCACAGCAATCTGTTGGTATTGCATTCTCTTTAATCTTAGTAATGGAGAAATTGGTTCTATTTAACAAGAAAAGAAAAAGTAAAGAGTGATGGAGCAACGTCCTCAGCGGGACAAGAGAAACCATATGATGTGCAGGTGGTTTCCGGTAAATATCTGGGGTTTCAACGGATCCCAACTCCGGTGAATGAAGTAACGACATACCGGAACCAGCACCCTTGGTGGGGGTCAGGTCCACAGGAAAAGATGCAATAACAGGGAAACGTGAGAATTGGGAGGGGGATGAGTTCCACAGTCGAGGCTGGCTCTCACTCTTCCTTCCCTTCGGCTTCCTTCTTCTCCGGCCGGTGGAAGGTCTCCTGGAGCACGATGTCCTGAACCTCGGGGAAGTACTCAAAGATCTCCTGGACGACCCGGCTTCGCCAGAGGAGCCAGCGCCGGTCGTAGATAATCGCGGGGGGAAGGAAGATCGTGATGGTGGATCCCTCCTCCTTCACCTCCATCTCCCTCTGGGTGTAGAGGTGGATCAGCCCCTGGATCTTCTCCTCGGTGGTCTCGGCAACGCGCTCCACCTTATACGAGTAGGTGATGGTCTTACCCGCCAGCGGGTGGTTGAAATCCACGATGGCTCTGCGGCCGATGATGTTCGCCACGGTTCCCTCCCGGTTTTCCAGCTCCACCTGCATCCCCAGGCGCGGCTTCTCCGGGAACTTGGCGATGGAGACGGATTCCATCCTGGTCTCATCGTGGGGGCCGAAGGCCTTCTCGGGGGGAACCTCCACCTCGCCGCTCTCTCCTGCCTCCTTCCCGATGACGGCATCGTCCAGGCCGATGACCACGTGCCGGGACCCCACCCGGATCATCACGGGCCCGTAGACGGCGGACGGGTTGTGGATCCCTGCCTCCTTTGCCGTTTCCTCATCAGTGGTATCAAAGGTCCGGTCATCCGCCTTCCCCGTGTAACTGAGCCGGATGAAATCGCCTTCTGCAACGGTCATATCAGTACCTGACTATAATAGAGGGAGGGAAGGGCATTTATAGGCACCGTTCACCCGCAGGAATGTTTCCAAAGCTTCACATCATCCGGACGGTACCCTTCCACAGGGAGCAGGACAGCATGATGGAGATCGAGGCCAAGATCCGGGTCCGCGCCCTGGAACCGGTGCGGGCACGCCTCCGGGAGCTGAAGGCAGAGCACCTGGGGATGCGGGTGGAACGGGACGTGTACTACAATGCCCCCCACCGGGATTTCGCAGTCACCGACGAAGCCCTCAGGGTCAGGT
>JAJRDC010000266.1 GCA_028678635.1 Methanomicrobiales archaeon | reverse complement strand
CGGGATCATCACCAAGAAGGATATCGCCTACCGCCTCCGGCAGACCGATCCCGTCTGGCGCCGCAGGCCTATCGACCGGATCCCGGTGCACGTGCTGATGGTACCGGATCCCGTCTCGGTTCCGCCGGAGACCTCCATCCGGGAAGTGGCGGCCCTCATGCTGGCCCGGGACATCAGCGGCGTCCCGGTCTTGGACACGGGAGAACTCGTGGGGATCGTCACCAAGTCCGATATCATGAAATCAGAATCGGTGAACCACCTCCCCCTTACTGCGAAGGACATGATGGGGGACGCGGTCACCGCCAACCGGTACCATTCCCTGGACCATATCATCGACCTGATGCGGCAACGAAATGACCGCATCGTGGTCGTGAACGAGGACGGAACCCTGGCCGGGATCATCACCGAATCCAACATCGCATTTTTTGAATACACCGATGTGAACATCGGGGTTCCGGAGAGGGATATTACGGTCCTCCGGAGGCAGGAGAGCGGCGGCCGGAAGCAGTACCGCTACGTGAGGGACGTCTCCACGGTGGCAGAGGATATCATGTCCCGGCCGGTCATTACTATCGTGCCCAGCGCCCCGGTTACCGAGGCGGTAGCCCTGATGCGGAAGCACCACATCACCTCCGTGGTGGTGGTGGATGGCAGAGACCTGAACGGTATCGTGACGAGGGATGACATCATCCGGGAAGTGGCAAAATGAACGGAAGCACCACAGTCAAGGAGATCATGGCCCGCCCTGTGGCCATTGCCAAGTCGGCAACGATCATCGAGGCACTGGACAAGATGCTGGACGAGGGCATCGACCCCCTGCTGGTCACGTCCAACAGTGAGGTAACCGGCACGATCTCCCGCCGGGCCATCGCGGAAGTGCTGGGATCCCGGAAGAACGCGGCCATCGCACCCACCAAGATCCACGTGGCCAGCTACGCAGATGACAACTTCACGTCCGTCTATCCCGACCAGACCATCGACATCCTTGTCCCCCTCCTCCAGCACCACAAGCTGGTGGCAGTTTTTGACCCGAACCACCGGCTGGTGGGGCAGGTGGGGTACGGGGACCTCCTGAAGGTCCTGCGGCCCCAGGGGAACCTTGACGGCCTCCTGGAACGGGCCTACACGATCCAGTCCGAGGAGCGGGTGGTCCACCTCCGGCGCAGGATGCTGGATGAGCAGATCCGCAGGTTCGTGGTCACTGACAACGGATCCATTGTCGGCATGGTCACCGAGACGGACGTGGCCCGGTCCCTGGCCGCCTTCCGGGAAGTGGTGGATAACAAGTACCAGGACGCGAGAATCCGGAACCTGATCGTGAAGGACATCATGAAGGCGCCCGTTATCGCCACCGAGCGGACGGTGCCCATCGACAATGCCGTGGATCTCATGCTCCAGAAGCATATCTCCGGGCTCCCCGTGACAGAAAAGGGCAAACTCATGGGGATCCTCACCCGCGAAGCCCTCATCCGCGCCCTCTGAGCCTGCAGAATATCTTCTTTTTTCGGATTTTTTTCAATTCTTTATTGGTGAACTGATACATTGAGATGTACTACCGGGACGCTCCAGGGGGGACCTCACGGTCCCCCCGCCGCGTGGGCGCCCCCCCCGGCGGTTGATCCGGACCGGGCAGCCTCGTGAGGTGAATCCGGACAACCGACTATCCTCTCGTCGTGGGGGAGGGTCCGGGAAGGGGTTTCCCCCTCCCGCCGGGGAATCTCGTGCGGGCCACTTCGGCAGTGATATCCCCTCCTCCTTTCCTTTCGGCACGCGAATCGTAACCTTCATAAACCAGAATGTAAACGATTAATCATGAAAGATTCAGGGCTGGGATGGGCTGGCCGCCGATGGAGGCGGACGGCATTCGTCACCAATAGGGAGGATCCATGGAACCGCTGAAGATCATGGGCATGAAGGCGGAGTCGGGGAGATGGATGCTGGTCTTCCTGGGACTGATCATCAACCTCTGCCTGGGGACCATCTACTCCTGGTCGGTCTTTGTCGGGCCGCTCACTGCGTACTTCACGAAGATGGGCCAGACGGTCACGGCGAGCGAGGTGCTGCTCCCGTTCTCCGTATTCCTGGCTTTCTTCGCCATCGCGATGCCCCTCACCGGCAGGTACATCGAGACCCTGGGGCCCCGCAAGGTAACCATGATCGGCGGCTTCCTCACCGGCCTCGGGTGGCTGCTCGCCTCAACCGTGACTTCGGTCTGGCAGCTGTACCTGGTGTACGGGGTTGTGGGCGGCCTGGGAGTGGGAATCGCCTACGGGGTTCCCGTTGCCGTGGCAGCCCGGTGGTTCCCCGATAAAAGGGGCCTCGCCGTCGGCCTGGTCCTCCTGGGCTTCGGCTTCTCGGCCTTTGTGACCGCCAACCTGGCCGGCTGGCTGATAGCAGCCACGGGGGTCATGAACACGTTCCGGATCTTCGGGATCGCCTTCATCATCCTCACGTTCCTCCTGGCCCTCCCCCTCACCTTCCCGCCCACCGGGTGGAAACCGGAGGGGTGGACCCCGCCGGCACCGAAAGAGGGGCAGGTCACCTGCGAGTGCAACCGTGCCGAGATGGTCCGGACCACCTCGTTCTACGCCCTCTGGATCTGCTACTTCATCGGGTGCCTGGCTGGCCTGATGGCCATCGGGATCGCAAAACCGGTGGGCACCGAGGCGGTGGGGATCAACACCGCCCTCGCCACCATCCTCGTCGGGTTCTTTGCGATCTTCAACGGCTTTGGGAGACCTGTCTTCGGGGCCCTCACCGATCGGCTGAACCCCCGGAACACGGCCATGATCTCCTTTTCCCTCATTGCCTTCGCCTCCCTGATCATGTGGCAGATGCCCACGGAGGCGGTGTACATCCTGGCCTTTGCCATCCTGTGGGGCTGCCTGGGCGGCTGGCTTGCCATCGCTCCCACCGCCACCGCCACCTACTTCGGCACCTGCGACTACCCGCGGTGCTACGGCGTGGTCTTTTTGGCGTACGGTGCCGGCGCCATCGCCGGACCCCAGCTGGCAGGCTACATCCGCACGGCGACCGGGAGCTACCTCGGGGTCTTCCCCTACGTGCTCGCACTGGCCCTGGTGGGCCTGGGGATCGCGTTCTTCCTGCTGAGGCCGCCGGAGAAGAAGCCGGTGGCCTCCTGATCACCTCTCTCTTTTTTTCCTGTTCTTCTGCCCACCCGCCTGTCCCTTTGGCTCCGCGGGGGGGGTCCCTGCCATTCTGCTGCCTGCCCCTCAACGCTTATTACCCCGCCGGGGCTAAGGATGTGGGAAGCGAGATGAAGGAGCGAATCCCGGTCACGCCCACGGCGAACGTTGCTGATCTGCTGTCAGGCATGGCCTTCACCGGCTTCCAGGGGAGGAGGCTGGGCGAGTCCGTGGAGATCTGGTCCCAGATGATCCGGGATCCGGACTGCACGATTCTCCTGGGCCTCTCCGGGGCCATGATCCCGGCCGGGATGCAGCGCTGCCTGATGGCGCTCGTGGAGCATCGTTATATCGACGTGCTCGTCTCCACGGGGGCCAACATCTTCCACGACACCTGCGAGCACCTGGGAGTCCGGCACTACCTGGGCC
Organism: Methanomicrobiales archaeon; assembly: GCA_028678635.1. The sequence goes on along the minus strand of JAJRDC010000266.1, from coordinate 1,625 downwards.
ACACCCACCTGGATGACCGGGAGCTCCTGAAAGAAGGGATCGACCGGATCTACGATGTGCTGGCCTATGAGGAGGAATTCCGGGACGTGGACCGGTTCATCGCCGCGTTCTCCCGGGAGATCGCCCCGTTCCGGGGATCGTCCCGGGAGTTCGTGGAACTGCTGGGAACACGGCTCCTTGCCAGGGCACCGAAGGCCTCCTCCCTCACCTCCACCTGCGCCAGGTACGGTGTCCCGGTCTTTGTCCCTGCCCTCTGCGACTCCTCCATCGGTATCGGCCTCGTCATCGCCCGCCGGCAGGGAATCGAGGTGGACGTCGACCAGATCGCCGATACTGACGAGATCACGGCCCTCGTGGAGGGTGCGAAGAAAACGGGCGTGGTCTACATCGGCGGCGGTGTGCCCAAGAACTTCATCCAGCAGACCCAGGTGATCGCGTCCATCCACGAGCACCACCTGGGCGGGCATAACTATGCCATCCAGTACACCACCGATGCACCCCACTGGGGCGGGCTCTCGGGCTGCACCTTCGACGAGGCCATCAGCTGGGGCAAGGAGGAACCCCATTGCCCCCAGGTCCAGTGCTTCTGTGACGCCACGATCGCACTCCCGCTTGTCACCTCGGCGCTCATCGCGAGGGGCGGGAAGCGGAAAGCAGGGAAACAGCGGAAGAGGAAGAATTAATTTCTGCCCTCCCATCGATATTTCAATTGTTCTTCAATGCGATCCTGTCGGATGACCCATCCGCAGGCGGAGGCTCCAGGGGGGGACCCATGCTGCGGGGGGGGCCGGGAAGCCCGGGAACGTCCTGGCAGAACGACTCCACGTTATGGAACGGATCGTGAAGAAAAAAAGAACATGCGTACTGATAGTTCAATCCATTGGATCCCCATCGCTCAGTTCAATGGTATACCGGTGGGGGTACCCGCTTTTCCTATAGGTCTGCGATCGCACAATGGAGAACCCGTATCTGCTCCTGCTCATCTGGTTCCGGTACAGGAAATTCAGAAACCCGCTGACGGAAAATACGTCTTTGTTCGGCAGATGGAGCACGTTCACGATATCCCTCGCCGTGGCATCCATGCGGGTCATCTGCTGCTGGACCAGGTAATCGCGTATCAGCTCTGCGATATAGTACCGGTTATTGACTGTCACTCACTTCACCTCCCCGTTTTCCTGTTCCTTCGCTCTCCCACCTACCATGGGCGCCCATGAGGGAAATAGGTACGTATCGGGGGATATCTTCGGATTTTAAGGGGGAGGAATGGTCCAGAACAGAGATCGTGGCAAGAATGGGGCTCGGCTCGTGACTGGACGGTGCTCATTCGAAAGGAAAAATCCATACTTCCTGACCGATCTCCTGGATTTGATCTTCCTTCCTTGGTGCGATCGCTGTGCCTGACGGCAGGGCACTTACAGAGGTGGGCTCCCCTTTGGGTGGATATTCCTGGATAGGGTCACCATCGCACGGCCGGTGCTTGTGTGTACACTTCCAGCCGGGGTGGCTCCCTCCTTTGCCACCCATTATCCCCTCAGGCGGCTCAGGTACTGTATGAAACAGAAGATCCATGGCCACCTTTACGATACCACCACCGCAATCCTTGTGGCCTCTGATGAACCCTGGGT
>JAJRDC010000170.1 GCA_028678635.1 Methanomicrobiales archaeon | reverse complement strand
CCCATGGCCGAGGAGACCACCGCCCTCGCCGATGCCATGGAGGACGCCCTTGTCGCCTTCTGCGCGGTGGAGGCCGGGGACGAGGAGGACCTGGACGGCGTGGTCCGTCGGGCCGCGGATGAGATCGCCGCCCTGGCAGGAAAGGTCCAGGCGGAACGGGTGATGGTGTACCCGTACGCCCACCTCTCCTCTGACCTGGCCTCTCCCCAGACTGCGGTCCGTGCACTGCAGGCCCTGGAGCAGGTGCTGGCCGCCAACCACGGCCTCCAGGTTCGCCGGGCACCCTTCGGCTGGTACAAGGCCTTCACCCTCTCCTGCAAGGGCCATCCCCTCTCAGAGCTCTCCCGCACCATCACCCCCGGCGAAGAGGTGCAGCCTGCAAAGAAGGTGGTGGAGCACGAGTTCTTTGTGCTCACTCCCGAGGGGAAGCGTTTGGATGCCACCGCCTGCGCCGACGACTCCCCGTTCGGCTGCCTGATCCGGAAGGAGCTGGGCATGGCCACGGGCGCGGGCGGGGAGCCTCCCCACGTGGACCTGATGCGGTCCAAGGAGCTCGTTGACTACGAGCCCGTGAGCGACGTGGGGCACCTGCGGTGGATGCCCCGCGGGAAACTCCTCCGGGACCTTCTCGCCGACTATGTGCTCCAGACCCTGCTTCCCTACGGGGCCATGCCGGTGGAAACGCCGGTCATGTACGACCTGGGGGACCAGGCCATCTGCGAGCATGCCGCCAAGTTCGGCGAGCGGCAGTACCGGTTCAAGAGCGGCAACCGGTCCATGATGCTCCGGTTCGCCGCCTGCTTCGGCATGTTCTCCATCATGCACGGCATGCACATCTCCCCCAACCACCTCCCCATGAAGATGTACGAGCTCTCTACGTACTCCTTCCGGCACGAGCAGAAGGGGGAGGTCATCGGCCTCAAGCGGCTCCGTGCCTTCACCATGCCGGACATGCACACCCTCTGCCTGGACATGGACCAGGCGCTCTCCTGCTTCGAGGAGCAGCTGGCCATCGGGGTGCAGAGCGGGGTGGACCTGGGGGTGCGGTATTACAGTGCATTCCGGTGCACCCGGGACTTCTACGACGAGCACCGGGACTGGGTCCAGAAGATCGTGAAGATCCTGGGCGAACCGGTCCTCATCGAGATCCTCTCCGAGCGGGTCCACTACTGGGTAGCCAAGATCGATCTCGCTGCCATCGATGCCCAGGGCCGGCCGATCGAGAACCCCACGGTCCAGATCGACGTGGAGTCCTCCACCCGGTTCGGGATCCGGTACCACAAGGACGGCGTGGAGTGGCACCCTCCCATCCTCCACTGCTCGCCCACGGGCTCGGTGGAGCGGGTCATCTGCGCCATGCTCGAGACCCAGGCCACGGTCCCGGTTCCCCGGTTCCCCACCTGGATGGCGCCCACGCAGGTACGGGTCGTCCCTGTGGCCGAGCGGCACCTGGAGTTCTGCCGCGGACTCGCCACCCGCCTGAACACCGCCTGCATCCGTGCTGACCTGGACGACCGTGAGGAGAGCGTGAACAAGAAGATCCGGGCGGCGGGGATGGACTGGGTGCCGTACGTGGTTGTCGCGGGCGACCGGGAGATGGAGACCGGTACCCTCACCGTGACGATCCGGAAGCTCTCTGCCCCCGAAAAACCCCACAAAGCGCAGATGAAGGAGGAGGACCTGATCCGGGCGGTCCGGGAGGAGACCGACCACCTGCCCTTCCGGCCCCTCTACACGCCGGTGCTCCTGTCGCAGAAGCCCCGGTTCATCTGATACCCTTTCCCTCTCTTGTCGGAGTTGATCTTCCATGGCCAGCATCCCCGGGCTGAAACGGGAACTGGGTCTCTGGGAGGTGACCCTCTCCGGCGTCGGGATCATCCTGGGGGCCGGGATCTATGCCCTCATCGGGGAAGCGGCAGGGCTTGCCGGCAACGCTGTCTGGATCTCCTTTGTCCTGTCAGCCGCCATCGCCCTCTGCACCGGTTTCTCCTATGCCGAACTCTCCTCCCTCTTTCCCCGGGCCGGTGCCGAGTACGAGTACGTGAACCACGCCTTCGGCCGGCGGGTGGCCTTCGTCATTGGGTGGCTGATCATCTTCGCCGGTGTCATCGGGGCCTCCACCGTGGCTCTGGGGTTTGCCGGCTACGCGGCCACCCTCCTCCCGCTGCCGCTCTTCACCTGGGCCCTCCTCCTGATCGCAGGGATCACGATCCTCCTCCTCGTCGGGATCCGGATCTCGGCCTGGTTCGCCATCCTCTTCACCCTCATCGAGATCGGGGGCCTCATCACGGTCATCGTCATCGGCATCCCCCACCTGGGGGAGGTGGACTACCTGGCGATGCCGTCGGGCTGGAGCGGTATCCTGGCTGCGGCAGCCCTCGTCTTCTTTGCCTACATCGGGTTCGAGGACGTGGTGAAGCTCGCCGAGGAGACGAAAAGGCCCCACATGAACATTCCCCGGGGTCTCCTCATCGCCATGGCCCTTTCCACTGTCCTCTACCTTCTGGTGGCGGTGGCCGCCGTCTCCGTGCTCCCCTGGGAGACGCTGGCCGCCTCACCGGCTCCCTTCGCTGCCATAGTGGAGACGGCGCTGGGACCTGCCGGGGCGGAGGCCATCACGTTCGTGGCCCTCTTTGCCACGGCCAACACCGTGCTCCTGATGATGCTCGCCTCCTCCCGGATCACCTACGGGATGGCCTCCTCCGGCGCCCTCCCGGGCTTGCTGGCCCGCCTGGACGGGCGCCGGGGTGTCCCGTACGCGGCCACGCTCGTGGTGGGCATCCTCGCGGCGGTAGCAGCCCTGGCCGGCGACATGGTGCTGGTCGCCCAGGTGACCACCTTCACCCTCTTCCTCACCTTTGCCACGATCAATGGTGCCGTGATCCTTCTCCGGTTCCGCGAGCCTGACCGGGAGCGCCCGTTCCGGATCCCCGGGTCTCTCGGCAGGATACCCCTCTTTTCCCTGGCCGGTCTCGTTTCCACGCTGCTCCTCCTCGGAGAACTTGACCCTGAAGTTCTCCTGATCGGGATCGCGCTCACCGCCGTGGGTGTTGCCATCGGGTGGCGCGGGAAGGGAGGATCCCGCCCTTCCTCTGCGCGATGAAAAAGAATGGGAAGGAGGAGGGGCAGCTTCCCCGGCGGTTATCTCCGGCCCTGGCGCCACCAGAGGGCAATCCCGACCGCGAGGATCCCGGCAAGGGCTGCCGCGGGGAACGGAAGGCCTGTCCCGGCGGGCGTGGTGACTGGCACCAGCGCGACATTGAGGGACGTGGTCCCCC
>JAJRDC010000061.1 GCA_028678635.1 Methanomicrobiales archaeon | reverse complement strand
CCGATTGCTCGCACCTGCTGTGCTGCTTTTCTTCCTCATTTCGGTTCCAGCCCTTGCCGCTACTTCTCAACTGAAGGTAATCCGCTACGCCGAGGATGGATCTACGATCCTGAACCAGACGGCGGTCACATACCAGTGGATGCGGGATAACCTCCCTGTTCAGGGAGACGGGACCACTCATTATTACCACCAGGGCCCCGTGTTTGTTGACGACGCTAACGAAGGACGTGAGCAGGAGCTCCGGTGGAATCCGGAGGAAGACACGAACGTCCAGGAAAAGGACATGGGGGCGGTACAGGGTACCGATCTGAAAGATCTCTGCAACCTGGCCGGTGGGATCATGGAGGGAGAGACGGTAATACTGAAGGCTAGCGACGGCCTCAGCCGTCCCTTTGCCTATGGGAACATCTACAATCCCTCATCCCGGCAGGGCAAGATGGTGATTACCTGGTACGTGGATGGGCTTGCTGCGTATCCGGCCCGTTCGTATCCTGACAACGGTTATTCCGACGGGATGCGGCTCGTCTTCCTGGCCGACAGCTCCACCAATCCCTGGGGTGTGCACGTCTTCGGCAACTGGGATTGGCACGAGTCGGCGGAGGAGGAGTACTGGTATTACTACTATGGATCCCCGACGGAGAAGTACCCCACCACAACTGGCCTCTCTGTCAAGCTGATAAGTGAGGTCCAGCTCATGACCGACGATGAGGCTGTCGGCAACATCCGGGTCACCTCCACCCCCGCCGGAGCAGCCATCCTCATTGACGACAGTGACTCCGGCCAGACCACGAACGGCACCATCACCGATCTGGAGATAGGTACCCATACTGTGCGGGTAGCCCTGGACGGGTACCGGGAGGTGGATGATCAGGAGGCCGAGGTGCAGTGGGGCGTACCATCCATCCACCACTTCACCCTGGTCCAGATGGAAGGATCCGTGGAGGTGACCTCCACCCCTGTTGGGGCGAAGGTGTACCTGGACAGCGTGGATAGCGGCAAGGTGACCCCCTGCACACTCACGGCTGTAGCCGCCGGAGACCACACTGTAACCGCGAAGCTCACCGGCTACACGGACGCTACGGATACCGTGACCGTGGAGGACGGTGAGACAGCAGATCTGGACCTTTTGCTGGAGGTAGCAACATCCAGCAGGGGGACCACAGAGGGAGGGACGGAGGGGGGCGGGACTCTCACCACACGGGCCCAAGGAGTGGTGTATGGCGGCGTACTCCTGGTGAATGCCACCGGCCCGGCCAGGGTGCTGGACAGGGGGGCCTCCGGGTCCACCACACTCAAGGTGGATCTCCCTCCCAATGCCTCGGCGAAGGTCGCCCGCCTCTATGTATACACGACCCAGGCGCCAAACGAGGGCGGGGTGACCGGGGATGGACCCTTTGTCGCCATCGGGGGGAAAGAGATCCTTCCCCAGTCCACCTACCAGGACTGCCACCCCGGGGAAACCCTCTGCAACCGGACGGAGACCCGGGCCTGGGACCTGCTGGCCCAGGGGGGCCTGAAGGCCGAGGTGCCGATCACGGTGAGGCATCCCGGTGGACAGGCGGGAAAGATCACCTGGTACGGAGCAACGATCATTGTCGCGTACGAACGGGAGGGCGATCCCGAGACCGGCTACTGGATCGCAGAGGGGGCTGATGCCGCCCTAGCGGACCTAGACCTTTCCCTGCCCGAGAGCACATCCCGGACATCTGCGGAGTTTGCGGGCGAGGTGAACCGGGCACGGGTGCAGGGTGCCCGTGTGCTGGTGATTTCCACCCGGCCCCCGGGGGACTCCGGGGCGGGCCACCAGGTCCTCTTCAATGACAACGAATGGGTCGCACCCCTGGCAGGGGACGGGATTCGCTCCGCAACTCTGGAAGTCCGTCCCTATCTGAAGGGAAGCGGCAACCGGGCAATCCTGGAATCGATGGCGGAAAACCGCCGGGGCGAACTCCTGGAGAACAGGAACGCTGTCCTGGTGGTGGAGTACGGTGATGCGGTGGCCGGCGAGACACAGGTACCGGAAGTCACCGGGAACTTGACGGCCGTTGAGACTGTCATGCCGGTGGTCCCTGTCACGACGGGAATCTCCGCACCCGCTGAGACTGGAACGATTCCTCCCGAGCCTGCCGTCAATGATACCACGGGAACCAGAGGGGAAGGGACCGGCTCCATCCTGGGCTCCCTCTTCCAAATCATCCTCTCTCTCTTCGCCGGGATCCTTGGGGTGGAACCAGCACCGGCGGAAGCGATCCCCACCCATGTCCCATCCACGGAGACCCTGACGCCTCATGCCGCACCCTCACCAGTGGAGGCAACCCCCACGCCGGATCCGGGCGCCCGCTACAACCTGACGGTCACCTCCTCGCCCCGGCGGGCCCTCGTGTACCTGGATGGGGAGTTCCAGGGAAAGGTGACGCCGGTGACCCTCACCGGCCTCACCCCCGGTCCCCATGTCCTCCGGCTGGAGATGCCGGACTGGAAACCCGCGGAAGAGGCCGTGAATCTCCGGGCGGATATCTCGGTACACGTGAACCTGAGCTCGGTCTACACCGAGTACGCGAAACTTCGCCAGAGCTACGATGAGATCCAGGACGGTGCCCCGGACCGGTGCGGCGGCGTGTTCGTGGAAT
>JAJRDC010000194.1 GCA_028678635.1 Methanomicrobiales archaeon | reverse complement strand
GCCCGGGATCTGCTCAGATCGCTGGATAAGATCTGACGGGTGACCGCCCCGAAGGATCGTCCCCGCGATGGTACCGGGTCGCCGCACGCCCATCGCTCCTGATGCTCCAGCCCTTCAGCTCCCCTCCAGGAACGCCCGGATGGCCGCCTCCCGTTCCTCGGGGGACTGGGGTGTCCTGCGGAACCGTTCCTCAAAGGAGGGTTCCTCCACCGAGTAGAAGGTGCCCAGGGCAATGGGGGCTTCCCGGTTGTAGTCCCACTCCCGGATCCTCCGGCACGCGGCATCAAAGTCCCCGGTATCATGCCCCTCGAGGGGATAGGCGAGGCGGTCGTACATCTCGTGGATATCGTTGTAGGTGGCGCAGATCTGCAGCACGTCCACAAACGAGAACCCCCGGTGCCTGATCGCCTCCCGGATCAGGGCCTTTAACTGCGGCTGCTTCCGGGTGTAGCCCCGGGCCACGTGGGTGCCCCCGCTGGCCAGCACCAGCTCCAGGGGATTAAAGGCTTTCTCGACGGTTCCCTTCGGCGTGGACCGGCCCCGGAAGCCAAGCGGGGACGTGGGCGTGTACTGGCCGGTGGTGAGACCGTAGACCCGGTTGTTGTGGATGAAGAGGGAAAGGTTCACGTTTCGCTTCGCGGCAAAGATCAGGTGGTCCAGCCCCTCCGCGTAGGCGTCCCCGTCCCCCGCACAGCAGATCACCGTGAGATCAGGGTTGGCAAGCGCGATCCCGGTGGCCACCGGCATCACCCGCCCGTGGATCGCATAGAAGGAGTTCACGTCCAGGTAATCGGCCATCTTGGCATGGCAGCCGATACCGGTGACAAGCACCACCCGGTCCAGGGGCAGCTCCCCACCGGACATCTCCAGGAGCACCGACTTCAGGGCATGCTGGAGGGAGAAGTTACCGCAGCCGGGGCACCAGGTGTTCTGTGCATCGGTGACGAGGGTGGGGCCGGTCATGCCCCCACCTCCCGCAGGGGTGGGGCTGGTCATGCCCCCACCTCCCGCACCCGTGCCTCCAGATCCTCCAGGGAGAAGGGCCTCCCGTCGTACTTCAGGATGCGGTCGTGGACCCCGATCCCCTCCGCCGCGGCGAGGCGGGCCAGCTGGGCGGTGGTGTTCTGCTCCACGGCCACCACCCGGTCCGCACCTGCGAAGGCAGCCCTGACGGCCGCCGCCGGGAACGGCCAGAGCACCACCGGCTGCACCACCCGGAGGCCCCGCTCCCCCGCCACCTCGATGCAGACGTCGGTGCAGGAGCCCCAGGTGAACAGCACGGTGCGGGCACCGTCGGGGCCGGTGGAGAGGACCGGGGACATCGTGGCCACCTCGGCGGCCAGGGCCGCCCCCTTCCGCTGCAGTTTCTCCTGGAAGCGTGCGGTGAGGACCGGATCCTCGGTGCTGATCCCCCGCTCGTCGTGGGTGTAGCTGTTCACCTTCACCGTCTGGCCGGGCGCGGGCGGGGCGAGCCAGGGCGAGATGCCGTCCGCGGTATCCGCATACCGCCGGTAGGTTCCCGTGCCATCCCAGGGGACGGGCACTGCCGGCGCGGCGGCGGGGACCCCGGCCGGATCAACGTCCGCCGCCCCCTCCGCCACGTTCTTGTCCACGAGGACGAAGGCCGGGACCTGGTACTTCCAGGCCAGCCGGAGCGCCGCCGCGGACCAGCGGCATGCCTGGGCCGGGTTGGCCGGGGCCACCACCAGCCGGGGGAACTCGCCCTGGCCGGCGGAGATGGCGAAGTGGAGCTCCGTCTGGCAGGAGTAGGTGGGGAGGCCGGTGGAGGGGCCCGGCCGCTGCCCCAGGACGATGACCACCGGGATCTCGGCCATGCCGGCCAGGGAGAGTCCCTCCGTCATCAGGCAGAACCCGCCCCCGGAGGTGCCCACCGCCACCCGTTCGCCCCCGTAGGCAGCACCGAGGGCCATCAGCATGACCCCGATCTCGTTCTCGGGGTGCACCACCTTCAGGCCGTAGCGGTCGGCATGCTGGGCCAGGAAGTGGAGGAGGTTGGAGGTGGGGGTCATGGGGTAGGCAATGAAGGAGGAGAGGCCACCGGCCAGGAGGCCGATGCCCGTGGCCTCGTTGCCGGTGAGGATCGGAAACCTTCCCATTCCGGGGAGGGCCGGTATCTGCCGGAGTGTGCTTCCGACCCCGTACACTGCCCTGGCCACCGCCAGGTTGGACTCGATCCCCCGGGGGATCTCCCTCCGGAGCACCCCCTCCAGGGTCTCCCAGGGGATCCCCGCCGCGCAGGAGAAGCCGGCAATGATCCCGGTGTTCCGGGCAATCTCCGGGGCACCGGTCTCCTTCAGGATCCGTTCCAGGGGGAGGCCCACGCCACCCTGGGTGTGGACGGTGTAATCGTCGTACAACAGGATCCCGTTCTCCGAAAGCCTTGTCCGGTGCCGGTCCACCGTCTCCTGGTTCATGGCCAGGAGGAAGTCGACCCGATCCCGGTGGGCAAAGATCGGCCGCTCCGCTGCCCGGATGATGGAGAAGTTATGGCCCCCGCGGATCAGAGACGGGTAGTCGTAGTACAGGTACACATGGTAGCCCTGGCTGTGGAGGAGGCTGCAGAGGACCATGCCTGCCTTGTTCAGCCCCTCCCCAGCCCTGCCCCCGATGAGCACCGAGTATTCCGCCATGGAGTCTCACGTCCCCCGGAGGGATCACTCCCCTGGTCCATAAAGGAATGCGTGAAAGGCAAAATCCGGCGGAAGGGGGAGAGGGACGGGATGCAGGTCCCGGAGGCCCCTATGGTTAAAGAGATCACTCAAAATTAATATTTTTCACTTGACTTTTCTGGATTTAGAGTGAGGCCCCCTGTTTGCATCGAGATTATAGCACCCTTTCATAGTATTAGTGGTAATTACCAGTAATTACATAAAGAAACATTTAAATAATATTGATACATACTCCCATTTGCCAGCGGTGAAAGTACGAGAGTACTCTCGCCGGCATCATGAGACCCGCCGCCGGCATCCACGGTCCCGGTGCACCCGCCGGGACGCGGTGGGGCCGGGGGAGAGAGAAACCGATGCCACACACCCATCCCGCCAGGAAGCAGGGAATCGGATGCAGGGAGCCCGGGAGACTCGGGAAGCCCGGGGCCCGTGCAGGATCCTGCTTCCGGCTGTCTGCATGGAGGCAGCCCGGCGGGGTGGCCCCCGTGATGGCTGGCATTTCAACCACCATCCTCCTGGGCATTGCTGCCCTCAGGGAACCGTCCTGCCATGTACCGTTTGCCAGTGGTTCACCTCACGTCCTAGGCCCCGGGCTGGCCATCCTCGAGCCCGCGGCCGCCAATCTTGGTGCTGCCCCCGTGCCTACCGGGGATACGGGTGCAGCCAGGGGGCAGGACCGGTTCCCCCACTATTTCACTCTGCGCACATCCCTCACGCACTCTCTTTATGCACGATCCCGTGCATCCTCCTTACCATTCACAGGGGAATAGCCCCATCCTCGCATTCCCCTTTTTGACACGGACGATGCACGGGAGCCAATAGTGCCATGTTCGGAACAGGTTCCGTGACCGGTCCGGATCCTCTGTTTTGGTGAAGAGGCCTGGTGCCGCCGGCGGGAGAAAAAGAGAGAGGGGGTTCCTGGGAGCCGGTTTACTTCTCCAGGATCGCTTCCGCCTCGTCACGGTAGGCGTCCATCACGTAGGGGATCCCCGAGACCTTCGTCGCCTCTTCCGTGAGGGACATGAGGTCCGCCCGGGAGATGGTGCCCAGGGTGAAGTTGCGGGAGCCCGCCATCAGCTGCTGGAGCCCGGTCCTGAAGCGCTGGGCATAGGTATAGATACCGATGGCGCCGGTGGGGATCTCCTTGAACCGGTTGCCGTACTTTGCTTTCAGTTCCTCGTAGGAGACAAAGATCTCCTCTGCCGTCTTCCCGTACTTGGAGACCGTGTTGGGCAGGTTGCCCTCCTTCAGCCAGACTCCGATGTTCTTTCCCACCATGCCGGGGATCATAAGGCCCCGGCCCATGCAGACCGCCTTCACGTAGGGGGCTCCCATGGCAATGGCCTTGAAGACGCCGTCCTCGGAGGAGAACCCGCCGGCCATGGCGATGTCGGGGACCCGCCGGCCTTTCTTCTCCAGCTTCTTCGCAAAGTCGTAAGCCATGGCCTGCAGGTAGAACGTGGGGATGCCCCACTCGTTCATCATGGGCCAGGGGCTCATCCCGGTCCCGCCCGGCGCCCCGTCGATGGTCAGGAGATCGATCTTTGCCTCGGACCCGAAGCGCATGGCCATGGCCAGTTCCACGGCCGAATAGGCGCCGGTCTTTAAGGTGACCCGTTTGAACCCGAGATCGCGCAGCCGGTCCACTTCCTCCAGGAGACCGTCACCGCTGACAAAGCCGAGGCGTGAGTGGCGCTCGAACTCCTTGATGGCGCCGGCACGGAAGGACTTCTGGACGTCCGGGAGTGTCGGGTCAGGGAGCACGATGTAGCCCCGCTTCTTCAGCTCGATGGCCCGCTCCAGGGTCTTCACCTTGATCTCGCCGCCGATGCACTTGGCCCCCTGCCCCCACTTCAGCTCGATGGTGTCCAGGTGGTGCGTGGAGGAGACGTACTCGGCGGTGCCGAGGCGGGTGTCCTCCACGTTCATCTGGACCAGGATCTCGCCGTAGCCCTCGTGGAACTTCCTGTAGGTCTCGATCCGCCGGTCCATCTCCGGGGACTTGGACACCTTGCCCTTGCTGTCCAGGACGAGATCCGGGTCCACCCCGCAGACATTCTCGCCGCAGACAATGGTGATCCCCGAGATGGCAGCACCAATGGCAAAGTGCTCCCAGTTCTTCCGGGCGATCTCGGTGGATCCCAGGGCCCCCGTGAAGATGGGGACCCGGAGCTTCACCTTCCTGTCCCAGCCGTACGAGGTCTCGGTGTTCACGCCGGAGAAGACCGCCGTGTCGGGGCCGATGTCGGTCCCTTTCGGGAGCCCCTTGGCCCCCTTCGCGTATCCCTGGATGTTCAGGTGGGAGTAATCGATGGGGTAGTCCTTGTCCGCCCCGGCGGTCATCTCCCCGAACGGACCGGGATACAGTACCTCGCGTCCCCGGAAAGAGGAGAGCCAGATGTCACACTGTCCCTTGCACCCGTCCAAGCATCGGGTGCAGATGCCGGACATGGGAACCACGTTTCTCGAGCGGTTCGAGGTGCCGATGGCTTCGTTTGCGTTGGGTCGCCTCAGGTTCATGCGAAATTCCTTTCTTTCCCTGTCTTAAAAATATTTCTATAGCCGCCGGCGTGTGGCTGTCCGCCCGGTTCTCAGGGCGGATCTGGGAAGTCCGCGGCATGCACCCGGTACACCGGATGGGCATCCACAAAGCCCATGTAGCGGAAACCCCCACGGAGAGATATGCATGCGAGAATCCTGACCCTTCTTGCCCTCGCCCTGGCCTGCGTGCTCCTGGCCGGCTGCGCGTCGCCCCCGACTGAGACCATGACTCCCACCCCCACAACCCTCCCGGCAACCACGATCCCGGTCACGATCCCCACGACTGCACCCCCCTCCCTGGAACCGGGTCCCACCGTGACCTCGCCTCCCGGCCTGGACACGTATGTCACCGTGGAACGGAACCCCATCTCCGCCTATCCCGACATCATCGTGACCTATAATGGCGGCAGCGGCAACCTCCTCCTCCAGTGGCTGGATATCAAGGTGACCCGCTCGGACGGGATCGTGGAGACGGCTCAGATAAACCGGCCCCCTTCCGGCACGATCCCGATGGGAGCGACGAGGACCCTTGCAGGATCCAACGGGAGTGACCGGGTGGAGATCACGGCATATTACTACGGGGATCCCTACAAGATCTACGACGACCTGGTGCCGCCCACCTCCCGGTCCTGAGGCCTCGGAATCCATTTTTTTCTGATACGAACCAGCCATCACAACCGCCGCGGCCCGGTCGGCATACGGTGATTGCTGCGAATTGGTGCTCTCCATTCATTGTATACTGCTGAGACGCTCCTGGGGGGCTCCCGCCCCCCGCCGCGTGGGCGTCCCCCCCGGTTGATCCAGATTTGAGAGCTTTCGGGAAATTACCGGCCCGGGGGGTCTATCCTCATCGGGGGAGGGACCGGGAGGGGACAGCGCTCCCTCCCGTACTATGTTCCCGAAACCACCGGGGGCAGGGAGGTTACACTGGAAAAAGAGAACGAACTTCCGCGGGCCTCACGCCGGCGGATCCTTTTCTTCCTTCTGCTGCGGCGGCACCGGGGGCACCCCGGCACAGCCCTTCTCCCTCCGCAGCGGGATGATCATCCCGGGGCCCGCGGGCGGGGTCGCCCCGCGGGGCAGCTCGGCCACGGGTTCCTTGAAGACTACCGCCGGTTCCCGGTCCCCGCCCCCCTCCGGCCCCGGGCGCCGCAGGAACCCGGTGAACCGGCCAAGGAACGACTCCTCGTCCTTCCGGTCAGGGGTATCGTTCAGTTGGTCTTCCTCACCTTCCATCGCAGGATCACCCCCCCGTCGCATTCGGTCACGGCGGGCGGTTCCAGCGGGATGAAGTCCCCTTCCTTTACGAAGCCTTCCCCGTCCGCGGGGGTGGGGGCATCCCTGCCGCCGATGATCACCGGCCCCACGAAGGTGCAGAACTCGTCCACCAGCCCGCGGGAGAAGAAGCCCCAGATCAGGGTTCCTCCCCCCTCCACCATCACCTTCCGGATCCCCCGTTCACCGAGAAGACGGAGGAGCCGGACAAGGTCCACCCGGTCCTTTCCTGCCGTGAGCACCGTGGCACGGTCCGCGAGCAGCCCCACCCTCTCTCCCGGGGCAGATTCCGAAACAGCGATGATCCGTTCACCTGATCCCTTCCGGAGGATATCGGCCTCCGGCGGGGTGCGGGCCTGGCTGTCCACCACCACCCGGACCGGGTCCTCGTCCTTCCCTGCCCTGCGCCGATCCTCGCGGAGGGCAGGGGACTTCACCGTCAGCGAGGGGTTGTCGGCAAGGACCGTTCCGATCCCAACGACAATCGCGTCCTGCCCGGCCTTCAGGATGTCCACTCTGCCGAAGTCCCGCGGTCCCGAGATTCGTACCTGCCGGTGTTCCCGGGTGGAGATCTTGCCGTCAGCCGACATCGCCAGGTTCACGGTCACGTACGGGCGCATGGTGACACTGCCTTCGAGGATTCTGCGGGAATGGACCAATACCCGCAGGAATCCGGGGCAAACCACTATATTACCGGCACAGTCTCTTGAAGGTATCGAAAGGCCGGAACGACTGTGAGAAGAACGGTGGGAGAGGTGGATGGCCCCCACCGCTCCCCACCCGCTGGCCTTCAGGCCTGGCCAAGGGAGGGATCCAGGTTCCGAGCCCTCCGGAAGGCGGCGGACGCTTCCCGCTTCTTCCCCAGGTGCCTGAGGGCCAGTCCCCGGTTGTTCCAGGCCGCGGCGTCCTCGGGGGCCAGCTCCACGGCACGGTCCAGGCACCGGAGGGCTTCCCCGTACTGCTCCAGCCTGACCAGGGTCCCTCCCCTGTTGATCCAGGCGCGGGGATCGCCGGGGTTGAGGACCAGGGATCGCTCGTAGGCTTCCGCCGCCTCGGTAAACCGCCCGGCCCGGTCCAGGGCAGAGCCCAGGTTGAACCATCCCGTGGCATGGGTCGGGTCCACCCCCACCACCTCTTGGAAGGAGGCCACCGCTTCGCCGGTCCGGTCCAATCGGAAGAGGAGCGCCCCCCGGGCGTTCCAGAGGGAGGGGCTGTCCGGTACCGCCTCCACCGCCCGGTCCAGGATCGCAAGCGCCGCTTCCGCCTGCCCTGCCAGGTCCCGGGCGGCGGCGTACCCGAGCCAGGCCCCGCCGTCACCGGGCTTTGCAGCGATGGCCTTCTCGAACCATGCGGCCGCCTCCTCCCCCCGTTTCAGGTGGAGGAGGGTCCAGCCCAGGGATGACGCCACGCCGGGATCGCCGGGCAAGATGGCTGCGGCCTGTTCCAGGTCGGGGAGGGCATCGCCGTGCCTTCCGGCCAGGTCCAGGGCAGAGCCCCTGAGGGCCAGGGATGGGGCGCTCGCCGGGTCAAGGGAGAGGGCACGGGTGAACGCATCGGCGGCCTCCTGGTTCCGGCCCGCCTGGAGACGGGCATAGCCCAGGTTATGCCAGGCACCCCCATCCTCGGGCGAACCCTCCAGGGCCCGCTCAAAGGAGGATGCGGCCTCGTCGAACCGGGAGAGGGCAAGGAGGGAAAGCCCCCGGCCGAACCAGGCAGCTGGAAGGGCCGACTGGAGCTGCAGGGCCCGGTCAAAGGCAGCGAGAGCCGCCTCCTCCTCCCCCGTATCACGGAGCACAAGGGCGAGCCGGAGGCATGCCTCTGCATCCGTGGGATCCAGGGAGAGGGACTTGTCAAGGGATGACGCCGCTTCCCGGTTCCTTCCCAGCGAGGCAAGGATGCAGCCCCGGTGGAAGAAGACCCCGGCTTCGTCAGGAGCAAGGTCCGCGGCCCGGTCAAAGGAGGCCAGGGCTTTCTCCGTGGAACCCTCTGCCTCCAGGGCAAGGCCCCGCCCGTACCAGGCGGTGCCGTCGGTATCGTCCCGCGAGAGGGCCTGGTCGTAGGAAGCCACTGCCTCCGCATACCTCCCCAGTTCACGCAGCACCCTGCCCTGGTCCCTCCAGGCAGCCGCCGTGCCCCCGTCGATGGAGAGGGACCGGCCGATGGAGGTGAGGGCCGTGTCATGGAGGCCCTGCTCGTCCTGCACGAGGCCCAGGTTGTACCATGCCTGGGAGTTCCCGGGATCCCGGGTGAGGGCCTGTCCGTACGCCTGCTCTGCCTCGGAGAGGCGACCCAGGGCAAAGAGAGCCCCGCCCCGGTTGTTCAGGGCAGGCACGTGGCCCGGCGCGAGCTGCAGGGTCCGGTCAAACGATTCCACCGCTTCCCCGAACTTTCCCTGGGAAGAGAGGACACAGCCCCGGTCATACCATGCATCGGGATTGTCGGGCTGGAGCCTGAGGGCACGATCAAGGGCACGAACCGCCTCCCCGCCCCTGCCCAGCCGGAAGAGGGAGGTGGCGGCGTGGTGCCAGGCCGTGGCGTTCCGGGCATTGATCTTCAGGGCCTTCTTGAGGACCGGGAGGGCCTCGTCGTGACGGCCCTGCTCCTGGAGTGCCCGGCCCAGCTGGAGGTGCGCCTCCTCGGACCCGGGATCCAGGGAGAGCACGCGGCGGAATGCCTCCTCGGCCTCCTCCCGGCGCCCGAGCATCGACAGGGAGAGACCCCGCAGGTACCACCCCCCCCTGTCTTCCGGTTCCCGTTCCACGTGGATCCGGAAGGCCTCCGCCGCCCCCTCATGATCGTTCAGGGCGGAGAGGGCCTGTCCCAGCCGGAGATGGGCAGGGGCCGCGTCGTAGCCCAGGGACAGGGCCTCCCGGATCGCACCGGCCGCCTCTTCCGGCCTGCCCAGGCCCAGCAGGGCGGCGCCCCTCAGGTACCTGAGGTCCCCCCGCTCCGGCCCGTGGAGGAGCCCCTGGTCGGCGGAGGCCAGGGCATCGCCGTGGCGGCCAAGGGCCAGCTCGCAGGAGGCCTTCCGGTACCATGCCTCCGAATCCTCGGGAACCAGCTCCAGGGCACGGGAGAAGGAGGCCGCGGCCTCGTCCCACCGCTCCAGGCGGGAGAGGGCGGTGCCCCTGAGGAGCCAGGCCCGGTCAAAGGCAGGCGCCTTTGCCACGGCGGTATCCAGTACCTCCAGCGCCTCCGGGATCCGGTCCAGGGAGAGGAGGGCCTCGCCCCGTCCTGCGAGTGCCAGGGTGTGGCCGGGGTCCAGGGCCAGGACGTCGGCAAAGGCATCGGCTGCCTCCCCGTGCCTGCCCAGGGCTGCCAGGGCGGCCCCCTTCTGGAACCATGCCTGGGGATTGTCGGACCGTGTCATGAGGGCCATTTCGAAGGCACCCACCGCTTCCTGGTCCCGGGAGAGGGACCGGAAGGCCAGCCCCTTCTGGTAGTAGGCCATGGCATTCCCGGGGTCCAGGGACGCCGCCCGGGTAAAGGCTTCCAGTGCCTCGTCGTTCCGGGCCAGCACCATCAGGATGGTACCCTTCTCGAACCAGACATCTGCATCTTCGCTGTCCTCCTCCAGGAGCCCGTCCAGCAGCTCCAGTGCCTCGGTATGGTTCCCGAGCCCTTCCAGGCAGGAGGCCAGCCGGTAGCGGGCCCGTGGTTCACCGGGTTCCTTCTCCAGCATGTGCCGGTAGGCATCGGCCGCTTCGCGGATCTCACCCAGTTCCTCCCGGGTGATCCCCAGCTGCCACCAGAGGGCGGGATCACCCTCTACATGGGGCACCGCCGCCTCGAAGGAAGCCACCGCCTCCTCGGGGTTCCCCAGCTCCCGGTAGGCGATACCCCGCCGGATCAGTGCACCCGCGTGGGAAGGTGAGACCTCCAGGGCACGGTCGTAATCCTCAATGGCCTCCAGGATCCTGCCGAGGCGCTGGAGGGCCGATCCCCGCCGGAACCACGGTTCCGGCGCGTCGGGCTCCAGGTTCACCGCCTGGGCAAAGGCGTCCACCGCCTCGTCGAACCTGTCCAGCTCAAGGAGCGACTCTCCCAGCTGGGACCAGGCCTCCGATGTCCCGGGAACGATCGCCAGCCCCTCGGCCAGGGATGCCGCCGCATCCGCGTAGTGCTGGATCTTGAACTCGCTGTTCCCCTTCCGGAGCCAGCCCTCTGCCCCCATGGGGTCCAGGGTGACCAGGCGGGCATACGCTTCCGCTGCCTCAGGGAACCGCTCCTGCATCTCCAGTGACCGGCCCAGTGCCTCCCAGGCCCCGGCGGCACCCGGCTCCGACTCCACGGCTCTCACGAGCGCCTCCGATGCGGCGCCCGCGTCCCCTGCCGAGAGCAGGCACTGCCCCTTCAGCTCCCAGGCCGCGGCATCACGGGGCAGGAGCGCGATCCGCCGGTCAAGGGCTTCCCCTGCCTCCCGGAGGCGTCCCTCCTGCATCCTGACCGTGCCCAGCCTCAGCCAGAGGTCCGGGTTCTCCGGGGCGATCTCCACCGCACAGAGATAGGCCTCCTCGGCTTCGGCATACTGCCCCATCTCCTCCCGGCAGATCCCCAGGGCTGCGCTGGCACCGGGATGGCCGGGATCGGCACGGCTGCATTCGGCAAAGGACCGGGCAGCCTCCTCGGTCCTGCCCATGGCATGGAGGGCTGTTCCCCGTTCGCAGAGCATGCCGGCGTGGCCGGGTGACACGGCGAGGCCCTGGTCCAGCGCCTCGACGGCCTGTTCGTCCTCGCCCCTTGCCATCTCCACCCGGCCCAGCAGGTGCCATTCCTCCGGGTGATCCGGCTCCTGGGCCAGCCCCTGACGGAGGGCCTCCACGGCCTCGTCGCACCGGCGGGACCTGGCCAGGAGGTGGCCCATCCGGATCCAGATGCCGGGTGAGTCCGGCTGGATCCGGAGGGCAGCACGGTAGGCCTCGGCAGCGTCGTCGTACCGCTCCAGTCCCTCACGGGCCTCCCCCAGCCGGAGCCAGGCCTCTGCCTGGTCCGGCTGGAGGGCCACGGAGGCTTCCAGGGCATCCGCCGCCGTGGCGGCATCCCCCTCTGCGAGGGCCACGGTCCCCCGGTCAGCAAGGAGGGATGGATCTTCGGGCCTTTCCCGGAGGGCACGGTCGTACACCTCGCCGGCCTCCCGGTACCGGGAGAGCCGGCGGAACACGGCCCCCAGGTCCGAAAGAAGCGGGATATCGGTCGGCTCCTTCATGAGAGCCGTGGCAAGGACAAGGGCGGCCTCGTCGTCCCTCCCCAGGCCGGCAAGGAGGATCCCTTTCAGGTGCCAGAAGCGTGCCGGTTCCCCGTCCCGCTCCAGGGCTTCGCCGATGGCGCTGAGCGCCCCCTCCAGGTTCCCTGCCGACTGAAGCGAACCGGCCCGGCTGAACCACGGTTCCGCGTCCCCGGGAAGGAGATCCCCTGCCCGGGCAAAGGCGTCCGTGGCCTCCCCGTACCGGCCGGTGTCCGTGAGGACACGGCCCTTCTCCATCCAGGCCTGTGCATCCCCGGGGGCCAGGTCCAGGGCACGGTCCAGGGCTTCCAGGGCCCCTGCGGTGTCCCCCTCGCGGTGGCGCGCCACGCCCAGGTGATACCAGGCCCCGGCGTGCGAGGGATCCCGGTCCAGGGTCTCTGTCAGGGGATGGATGGCCTCTCCGTACCTCCCGGCCGAGAAGGCTGTGAGGGCCAGATCGTACCAGGCAGTGGTATCAGCCGGGGAGATGGCCAGGCCGTGCAGGAAGGAATCCGCCGCCCCCTCCAGGTCCCCCAGCGCCCGTTGTGCCCTCCCAAGGGAGAACCAGGCCCGGGCCTCCGCGGGATCCAGGGCGAGCACCTGGCGGAATGCAGCGGCCGCCTCGTCGGGGAGGTCCAGGGCGGAGAGGATGGTCCCTCTGAGAAGCCATGCCTGCGGATCCCCGGGATCCGCCTCCAGCACCCGTTCCACCGCATCCCGTGCCTCGTGGTGCCTCCCCAGGGCTTCCAGGCTCTCGGCCCGGTGGTAGGACGCCCCGGTGTTCTCCGGGTCCAGGTCCGTGACCCGGAGGAAGGAGGCCCCGGCGTCGGCATGCCGCCCCAATGCCTGCAGGGCGAGACCCCTGTTGTACCACGAGGGGGCATGCGACGGGTCCAGTGCGGTCCCCCTGTCGAAGGCCTCCACGGCATCCGCAAAGTCTCCCATCTCGAAGAGGGCGCCGCCCTTGTTGTTCCAGGCAGGGGCATTCTCAGGATCAAGGTCCAGGGAGCGGGAGAAGGACTCCACCGCCTCGGGGTACCGCGCCAGCTCCGAGAGGATGCAGCCGCGGTTGTACCACACCTCGGCATCGTCCGGCCGGAGCTCCGCGGTCCTGTCAAGGGCAGCCAGGGCCTCATCCCGCTGCCCCAGGGCGAGCCGGAGGGTGGCCGTCCGGTACCAGGCATCGTCGAGGGAGGGATCGGCATCGGTGGCAGCGGTGAAGAGGGCGAGGGCCCCCTCCGGGTCTCCCGAGGCCCGTATCTTCCCCATCTCATAGAGGGCCCCGGCATGACCGGGTTCCACGCCGGTGACCCTCTCAAAGGAGGCATAGCCGTCGTCTGGGAATCCCAGGATCACCTGGATCCGGCCCCGTTCATACCAGGCCGGGGCATGATCCGGGTCCAGCGAGATGGCCCTGTCCAGGGCCTCAAGGGCATCGTCCCAGCGGCCCAGCCGGGAGAGGGCAAGGCCCTTCCCGGTCCATGCCTGCAGGTTCTCCGGCTGCACGGCAAGGGAACGAGTGAAGGCGTCCACCGCCTCTTCGTCCTTTCCCCGCTCCGAGAGGGCGAGCCCCCGGAGGAAGAGGGCCTGGTCGTCCTCCGGCCGGAGGCGGGCCACCTCACCGAACGAATCCGCGGCCTCGGCGTGCCGTCCCAGGTGCTGCAGAGAGAGGCCCCGGAGGTACCATGCTTGGGCATGATCCGGCTGGAGCCGAATCACCCGGTCCAGGGCCTCCTCCGCCTCCGCGTACCGGGAGATCTCCAGGAGCGCGGTGCCGCGCCCGAACCAGGCGTCGGCACGGTCCGGGCAGATCTCTGCGGCCTTCCCGAAGGATTCGGATGCCTCCTCGAACATTCTCCGAGCAGCCAGGGCCCGGCCGCGGTGGTACCAGGCATCGTCCCTGTCCCCATGGACCGCGATGACTGCATCCAGCGATTCCACCGCCTCGGGGAGCCAGCCCAGCTCGATGAGGGCCAGGCCACGCTGGTATCTGGCATCGGTGAGGCCCGCGTCCAGATCCAGGGCCCGGGTGTAGGAATCCACCGCTTCCCCGTGGTCGGAGAGCGCGGAAAGAGCCCTGCCCCGGAGGAACCATGCCTCCGGGAGGGCGGGGTCCAGGGAGAGGGCCCGGTCCAGGGCGGTGATCGCCTCAGGATACCGTTCCATGGCAAGGAGAGACTGGCCCATGAGGAGCCAGGTCCGGCTGCGCTCGGGATCCAGTTCCAGCGAGGTTCCCGCAGCCCGGGCTGCCTCCCCGGGCCGGCCCAGGGAGAGGAGGACCTGCCCCTTCTGGAACCAGCCCTCGCCATGCCCGTGATCGATCCGGGTGGCCCGGTCAAAGGATGCCAGGGCCTCCGACAACCGCTTCAGCTCGGCCTGGGCGAGGCCGCGGTTGAACCATGCACCGCCGTTCCCGGGATCCAGGGAGACCGCCCGGTCCAGGGACTCCTCTGCCTCGGCGAACCGCCCCAGGTGGATCAGGACCCCGCCCCGGTTGTTCCAGGCCAGGGCGTTTCCGGGATCGATCTCCAGGGAACGGTCAAAGGCCTGGACAGCCTCATCGTACCGCTGGAGGCCGGAGAGGACGCAGCCCCGGTTGTAGTGGGCCGGGGCGGATGAGGGATCCTTCTCCAGCAGGCGGTCAAAGGCCTCCAGGGCCGGCGCCTGCTCCTTTCGCCGGAAGAGGAGGGCTCCCCTGGCGGCCAGCGCCGCCGCATGCGATGGATCGATCTCCGTAGCCCGGGCGTAGGATTCCAGGGCCGCCTCCTCCCTCCCCGCACCCTCAAGGGCCATCCCCCGCCGGTACCATGCCTCGGCATGCGTGGGATCCAGGAACAGGCCGTGGTCAAAGGCATCCACGGCATCCTGCGGGTTCCCCTGTTCCTGGAGGGAGAGCCCCAGGAGATACCAGGCATCGCTGTTTTCGGATTCCTTCTCCACGGCCTGCCGGAGGATTGTGACCGAGGCGGCGAACCTGCCGGCGCGCTGCTGCTCCCTGCCGAGGAGATACAGGTACCGGGGATTCCCGGGATCCAGGGCCAGGGCTTTCCCCAGGCTTTCCACGGCCTCGGGATGCCGGCCCAGGCCGGCCAGCACGGTCCCCCGTCGGGCATGGGCCTCGGCATGTCCGGGCTCCCGTGACAGCACTTGTTCGTACGCCTGGAGGGCCTCC
This sequence comes from Methanomicrobiales archaeon, assembly GCA_028678635.1. Next base: position 1,587 of record JAJRDC010000194.1, on the reverse strand, counting down.
GCGGGCTCCGAGAGGGCTTCACTGCAGATCCCTGACTGGAACCAGGCCCGGGCATGGGCGGGATCCTGCGAGGTGATGGCCCCGAAGGATTCCAGGGCTTCCCGGTACCGTTCCACTGCCTGGAAGGCCATACCCTGTTCATAGAGGGTGTCCGGGGCACCCGGTGCCTCCCTCAGCGAACGGTCAAATGCCTCCAGGGCCTCCGGGTACCGTCCCATCCGCGAGAGTGCCAGGCCCCGCAGGTGCAGAGCATCCGGAGACGCGGGTTCTCGTTCCAGGGCCCGGTTCGCGGCTTCCAGTGCCGCGGCACACCGGCCCAGCTCCATCCGTGCACCGGCCAGCGAGAGCCAGGACCCGGTGTCCGACGGGTCCCTGGCCGTCACCTGTGCAAAGATCTCCTCGGCCTCCGCTTCCCTCCCCAGGGCTGCCATGCAGCGGCCCCGGAGGGCCAGCGCCTCCCGGTGATCCGGCCGGTTCTCCAGGGCCCGGTCGCAGCAGTCCAGGGCTTCCGCGTATCCCTGGAGATCAAAGAAGATGGACCCGATGCGGTACCAGGCATCGTCATGGGAGGGATCCAGGCGCAGCACCTTCTCGAAGGAGGCCACCGCCTCTTCCGCCCGGCCATCCCCGGCGAGCGAGAGCCCCCGGTAGTACCAGGATTTGGCATCCTCCGGTGTCCGTGCCGTCACCCTGTCGAAACAGGGGACCGCTTCCCCGAACCGTCCCAGCCGGAAGAGCGCGAATCCCTTGTGGTACCAGGATGCGGTGTCGCCCGGGTCAATGGCCAGTGCCCGGTCAAAGGACTCCACCGCCTCAGGGAACCGCTCCAGGGCCGAGAGGGCCCAGCCCCGGTTGTACCAGGCGTGGGCATTCGCCGGTTCCCCTTTCAGCACCCGGTCGAAGGCCTCCACGGCCTCCCCCCACTCTCCCCGCTGGTTCAGGGAGAGCCCCAGGTTGTACCAGGCCTTCGTATGACCGGGGTCCGCCTCCAGGGCTTTCCGGCTGGCGTCCCGGGACTCCTCGTACCTCTGGAGCTGGTACAGGGCCGCGGCCCGGTTGTACCAGGCCTGGGCGTGGCGCGGGTCCCGGTCGGTCACCCTGCCGAAGGATTCCACCGCGTCGGTATACCGCTCCAGCTGGTTCTGGATGCATCCCCTGACAAACCATCCCTCTAGGTTCCCGGGATCCCGGGCCACCGCCTCGTCAAAGGAGGTTAGGGCCTCATCGAACCGTCCCATCCGGTTGAGGGCGATCCCCCGCCCGTGCCACGCCGTGGCATTCCCGGGCTCCAGGGAGAGAACCCGGTCAAAGGATGCGACGGCGTCGGCGTTGCGCCCCAGCTCCTTCTCGGCAATACCCCGTCCCAGCCATGCCCGGGCCTCCTCCGGCCGCTCCCGGAGGGCCCGCTCTAGGGCTTCCAGCGCTTTCTCATGCCTGCCGAGGCGGTTCAGTGCCAGGCCGGCCATGAGGAGGGCATCCGCGTGCCGGGCATCCAGTTCCAGGACCTTCCGGAAGGCCTCCACCGCCTCCTGGTCCCTTCCCAGGGCACAGAGGTGGCGTCCCTGCAGGTACCAGGCCATGAGGTTG
>JAJRDC010000085.1 GCA_028678635.1 Methanomicrobiales archaeon | reverse complement strand
TTGTCCTGCAGAGTGACGCTGACGTGCCTTTACGAGGTTCGACTCCATGCATCGCAGACGATACCGCCCCGACCGGATCCTCCGGGATCCTGTACCGGCCTCACTTCCTCCAGACAGGGAGAGGGAAACCGGGTACCCAGACGAGAGACCCGTAACCAATCTCCGTGTGCCTCACCCTGGCAGGTTCCACTGCAGGGTTTCAGGGAATCCGGGCTGTGCCGTGTTCCGGGGTAGACGGGAGAAGGGCCAACCGGGGAGAACAGCGATCCCACCCCTTGCAGGCGCCCTCCTCCTCATCGCACTCCTGGGGCTGCTTGCCGTTCCGGCCCAGGCCATCCCGCCGGGGGGCGGCTGCCCGGCCGACGAGCGCCTGATCATTTCCGTGGGTGCCCCCCGGGCCGTGCTGCCCGGGACCGAAGTGTACCTCCACGCGAGTGCCACCTACCACATTACGTCTGTGGATTGCAGTGGTGTCTCCTACACCCTGGATGAGATCGGGTCGTTCTCAGAGATCTCCTGGGAGTTCCTCCCGGACCAGGGGAACGTGGGGACCATGGTGGACGAGTTCACTGTCGACCCCCATTTCCTCGCTGAACTGACGGGGGTCTACGTCGTCCGCTTCTCCGGAACTGCCGATATCGTATCACCCGCGAATGGTGAATTCCAACGCCTGGATTTCGCGCAGGACGTCCCGGTCCAGGTGGGTGACAGCCCCGCCGACATCGTCATCGATGGCGTGGAGATCACCCAGGCCGTCCAGACCCAGGAGGCCGTGAAATCGATGCTCTACATCAGCGACGAGATCGTGCCGCTGGTGGCAGGAAAAATGACGGTGATCCGGGTGTACCCGGGGGTGCGGAACTCCTCGGTCTCCCTGAACGGGGTGGGGGCCACGGTGGAGGTCGTCAACGAGGACGGGGTGAGCTTCCGGCCGGATGCCCTCTGGCCACTGGATGCCACCCGTTTCATCCCGACCCTGAACCCCGTGGCGACAGCGAACCTCTCGCCCCTCATCTCCCGGAGGGACAACCAGTCCCTTTCGGTGAATTTCCTGCTGATGCCCTGGCAGGCGCAGGGCACCATCACCGTCCGCGCCACCGTGAACCCGGGCCGGAACGTGAAGGAGATGGACTATACCAACAACCAGGAATCCATGACCGTGATCTTCGAGAAGACCCGGCCCTACAACATCCACATCCTTCCCGTCCACTACAAACGCGCCGGGGTGGATCTGACCCCGACGAATGCCGAGCTGGCACGGATCATCAGCTACCTGCGGCGGACGTATCCGGTTCCACTCGACGGGGAGGTGAAGATGTGGCCGGTGACCCAGGATATCACCTATTCCCTGGTACCCGATAGGGGATGGAAGGATCTCGTCAACTACATGGTCATTCTTGTGGGCTGCAACTCCGGGTTGTGTGCCGCGAGCCCCGGTTCCCTGGGGCCATTCCCCTATGGGAGTGATCCCCATTTCTACGGGCTGGTCCCCAACGGAACCCCGACCTGTGATATGTCGGGCTGCAATCTCGGCTACGGCCTCTACGATCACCTGGCGGCGGCTGGGGTGGGCGGCTGTGCGGGGATTCCCGGGACCTGCGGGCCGTCCTCGTGGGCCCAGGAGGGGGGCGAGACGTTCGCCCACGAACTGGCCCACAACTACAACCGCCGCCACGCTGCCTCCCCCGGCGGGGGAGAGAAGCAGGTGGATAGCAACTACCGGCCCGTCGGAGGTTTCATTGGCGACGGGGGATTCGATTACGAGCGGAACCTGGCTATCCCCCGGTTCAACTTTGATGTCATGACCTACCAGTCCAACCAGTGGACCGGCCCGTACACCTCCCGGGCACTCTTCAACAAGCTGGAGGCCGGTGCCGCCCCGGGACCGGGCCCGAACGAGCCCCGTGAGTTCGTGGAGGTGTCAGGGATTATCGAGGGCACGGTCGGCCAGGAAACTGCAGATATCCTGCCGCTCTACCGCTTTATGGACCGGATGGAACCCGCACCGCCGGAACCCGGCCACTACGCGGTGGAGCTCTGGAACGGGTCCACGGGGACCCAGCTCTCCCAGTACTCCTTCGAGCCCCGGGACTTCTCGGCAAACCTTGAGGTTCCGGGTTCCCTCTTCCTGGTCTTCGTTCCCTGGGTGGAAGGGACGGACCTGGTGCGGGTGGTGCGGTCCGGGGATACCCTGGCCGAGATCCCGGTGAGCCCGAACCCGCCATCCGTGGCCTTCACCGCCCCTGCGCCGGGCACCTCCCTTGTCGGCCAACAGGGAGTCGCATGGACAGCCGGTGATCCTGATGGAGACACGCTCACGTCCCGGATCCAGTACAGTGCCGATGGCGGCGCCTCCTGGAGGAACGTGGCCGCCTCCCTCGCCGACCAAGCGCATCTCCTGGATACTTCCCGGCTCCCGGGGACCGACGATGCCTATCTCAGGGTCCTGGTGAGCGACGGGGTGAACACCGCGTCGGCGACGGCAGGGCCGTTCCATGTACCTGCCAAGGTTCCGATCGCCGTCATCGCCGCAGGGGATGACGTCATCTTCCCGGCCGGGACCGGCGCCGCCATCGGGGGGTTTGCCGTGGATCCGGAGGACGGCTCCGTGAGTGGCACGGGCCTCACCTGGACCTCGGACATCGACGGGCCCCTGGGAACCGGCGAGGTGATCCAGGCGAGCCTCCTCTCCCCCGGATTCCATCGCCTGACCCTGACGGCCAGGGACAGTTCCGGAATGACCGGCGAAAGCTCCCTCACCGTCACGGTACTCCCCACGTTCTCCCTCCCCGGCCAGGTGGAACTGACGGTCCTCGCAACCGGTCCCGCGGGCGAGTCCCTGGAAGGGGTGTTCCGGGTCTTCCCGGGTGGGAGAACCATCGAGGACCGGGTGCCCATGAGCGTGTCCGTGGAGGCCGGGGATGAGGTCGAAGTCGAGGCCCCGGCCGAGATCACTGACGGGACAAGGACACTCCAGTTCTCCCGCTGGGACCGGGACGGGGTACCTCAGTCGGGACGGGTGATCCGGTTCACCGCTGATGCAGTCACCGATCTCGATGCCCTTTACCGGGAGGTGATCCCGGGCTTCATTGTTGATGCCGGTGAGGATACCACCGTCGATGAGGGTAGCCCGTTCAGCAGCTCCGGGATCTTTGCGGATCCCTCCTCGATGGCATGGACTGCAACGGTGGACTATGGGGACGGGTCCGGGACCGTCCCCCTCGCCCTCGAGGATCATGCGTTCTCCCTCGGCCATACCTACGCTGACAACGGGGTGTACACGGTGACGGTGATCGTCACGAACGCGGAGGAGAACACCGCGGCAGACGATCTCACCGTCACCGTCCTGAACGTCGCACCGGTCGTGGACACCGGGCCGGATGCCTTCCTGAACGAGGACGTCTCCCTTGCCGGGGCCGGGACCTTCACGGATCCGGGTGCCGACACCTGGACCGCCACCGTGGACTATGGCGATGGCACAGGGATCCTCCCCCTGCCCCTGTCTGCGAATAGCTTCACCCTCGCCCATGCGTACGCTGCCCCCGGCACCTACACCGTCACCGTCATGGTCGCGGACGATGACCTGGGCACAGGGACCGACTCGCTGGTGACCCTCGTGATCCCGGACCGGATACCGGTAACAGCGGATACTTACGTGGATTCCGGCTTCACCACGGTCCTTGACAGGAACGGGAGGAAGGTCTCGGTCAGGGACGTGAACTTCGGAACCGGCACCGGCCTCTCCATCGTGAGGGGCCAGGTGGGCGGCCTGGGCGGCCTCCTCTACTGGAAGGGTACCCTCATCTCCGCAGACCTGCCCCCGCTCCCCCCGGTGCTTGTCAGGAACGCCACCCTCCACCTCTACCACACGACTATCTGGGACGAACGGGTGGCAGCCTTCCGGATGCTCGTGGCCTGGAAGGAGACCGGGGCAACCTTCAGCCGGCCCGATGTCACCGCCGCTTCCTGGGCATCGGGATGGTACAGGGGCGGGAACTATGCGTCCATGCCCACGGCCATCACCGGCGTCGGCGAACAGGAGGGCTGGTATGCCTGGAATGTGACCCCTGATGTGGGTTCCTTCCTCTCCGGGACACCGAACCGGGGATGGATCCTCCTCTCGGCAGAGAGCGGCCCCACCGATATCACCTCCACGGCCTTCGCCTCACGGGAAGCCGACCCTGCCCGCCGGCCTTACCTCCGGATCCGGCTGGCGGGCAGCCCGTGATTACCCCCCCTTTTTCTGGCGTGTCCAGGCTTCCGGCGGCCAATCCCGGGCTACTGGGGTGGGAAACCGGAGCACAGGAGTATGGTATTCCAACGACACGGAAAACAGCCGTCAGGGAGGAG
>JAJRDC010000120.1 GCA_028678635.1 Methanomicrobiales archaeon | reverse complement strand
AGAGAAACCGGGGTCATTTTCTACTCCGGGTGGTGAGGTGAGAGGAGAGCGGCCCTCCCCGGAATATCGCCGGCAGGGGTCTCCATAAAGTATTTTCAGACCGAAAATCCAATGAACGGGATCCGGGGACACCGTGATCGAGGACATCTGTGAAGCCGATGACAGGATAGAGTACCTCTCCCGCTTCGGCCAGGAGATCCTTGCCTTGGAGAAGCAGCGGCAGGAGATGCTCGTCTCGACGGGTCACCGGCGGTTCGAACCGGTCGTCGTGCTCGGTCTCCTCTCCCTCAACTCCCTTCTCTTCCTCGTCTTTCCGCCGTACATCCTTGGATGGATCACCTGCTCTCTCCTGCTCCTCGCCCTTTATCCGCTCACAATGCTCGTTCCTTCCCTGATCCGGTGGATGAGGGTGCGAACCGGCAACCGGGAAAAGAGCTACCTGAAAACCCTTCAATCCCTCCATCTGATGCGGACCGGTGAACAGTTCATCCATATCCTGTGGAATATCTTCTTCATCAACCTCAGGTCCGTGGGAACTGCCCTCGTAATCTTCTGCGGGATCAATCTCCTCGCAGCAGTCACCCTGTTCCTCGTGCTCCACCAGGAGATGGGACTTGCCGCCATCATCACCGGCCAGTTCTTCCTCTTCTTCACCGTGTTTCTCCTCTCCCTTGTGCTGAAACCCTACAGCCGCCGGTTCGAGGTCCTGGCCAGTGCTGTGACAAAATGGGTGCAACGCCGGGGACCGCTCGTCTGGGGTCTGCTCTCTGTTATCGGGTTCACCGGGCTCATCCTGACCCTCTTCCTCCTCTCTGCCTACCTCTTCCCCGGGAACACGGCAATGCAGCTGATGGAGCGGGAGGAGCTGCGCCCTTCCCGGGTCCTCCTCCAGCTCCTGATCCTCCTCCTTTCCCAGTTCCTGATAGTGCGTTACATCCATTCCCTGCAGAGCCGGAGAACCACCCGGCGGATCAGCGAGTCCCTTGAACGGTTCGTCCGGGACGACGTACTGGTCCTTGTCGACCGGGCCCGATCGGGCGAGATCACCGCGGAGTCCGTGGACTGCAGCAGGTTCCGCCAGCTGATGACCGGCCTCCTCGAGGCAAAGATGTACCGCACTGTCACCCACGGGATTGGCGGCTTCTTCCTCCTCTACCTCTTCTCGCCGGACTTCTCGCAGATCATGGATGACGAGACGCTGCGGATTCTGGTAGGGCACATGAGCATCCAGGAGAGAAGGGAGAGGTAAGGGCAATTCGCACTATCTCCTCATTTCTTTTTGTGAAAGGTTTTCCCTGTGACCAGGTGGGCGAGTGCCATATCTTCCTCTCAACCGAGGCCGCGGTCCAGGAGTATCACAGGTGCTTCCCGGGGAAGGATATTCCCTGAATAACCGGGGGCCAACCAGGTATCAGCGGTTCCTCAGCTCTTTTTTGTGCCGGGGTACCCTGTGCGGGTGGGAACCTCGAACACTTTCCTCCGTTCAGGCGCATCGGCGGGGAGGCGCTCGACGTGCGCTGCATACCGGCGGATTGCCGGGTTGGCTGTGATCCCGTGGGCGAAGACGCTGACAAGGACGGTGGTCCCCACGACAAGCCGGATGGTGGAGAGTCCCGGTATCTCCGGAGCCTCATCCATGACGATGAGGAGGAGCACGATGGAGGCAAGGCCGCGGGGGCCGAACCATCCAAGGAACACGAGGGATGACGTTGAGAGCCGCGCCCTGACAAGGGAGATCGCCACCGGGACCATCCGTACAAGGGTGAGGCTCAGTATGGCATAGAGAATGACCGTCCCCGTGACCCCGGAGAGGAGCCCTGCGACCAGGAGCCCGAAGATGAAGAAGACCCCGAGAGAGAGGACCTGGCCGCCTGCCTCCGTGAACTCGATCACCGATTCCCCGATCCCCGCTCCCGCGGCCGCGGCGGCGAGGCCGCCCACGAAAGCGGCGATGAAGCCACTCCCCCCGACAAGGCTCGCTGCCGCGAAGGAGATGAGGGCAAGGGCAAAGAACCCGATCCAGGTGAACTCGCCCCGCATCCAGCCCTTCGCGACCCCCCTCTGGATCAGGAGGCTCCCCAGGTACCCCACGGCCGCCCCCACCAGGATGCCGAGCCCGATCTGCTCCAGGGCGAAGATGACCCACTGGCCGGCGGGTATCCCCTCGCCGGTGGCCTCCGCCATGACCAGGAACAGGGCAAAGAAGGGGATGGCGCCCCCGTCGTTGAGGCCGCTCTCCACGTTCAGGGCCTGGCGGATCCGGGCCGGGACCCGGGAACTGTTCACAATGGCCTGCCCCAGGCCCGCATCGGGGGGGCCAGGATGGAGCCGATGAGCGCGGCCTCCGCGAGGGTGAGGGCCGTGAAGAGGAGGATGGCGCCGGCGGCCCCGGCAAGGATCGTGAGGGGAAGGCCGATGGCCAGGAGCCGGAGGGGCAGGTTCCGGTCCCCCATCAGGGCCCGGCGATCGATGCGCGCCGCATCCGAGAAGAGGATGAGTACGAGGGCAATCTCGGCGATGATCAGGATGAGGGAGCTCTGCGACCGGAGGGGCAGGATATCCAGTCCCGATGAACCCAGGACGAGCCCGATGGTGACGAAGACCATCGGGGCGGTGACGATGGACTCACCGATGGGCCGGGCCACAAGGGAATAGGCAAAGATGATCAGGGAGAACGCGAGGATTCCGGCAAGAACCAGTGGCACCATTCCTCTTCGCTCCACTCCGCGATAGTGGTGAATGGATCTGGAGGAATAAAAAATGGACGTACACGAGGCCTTCCGGCGCTCGCGGTCTGCGGGAAAAAAGATTATTCGGTCAGTGTCGGTTCTGCCAACGGCGTGACCTGTTTCCGGGTCCGCCGTGCCCTCAGCTGCGGCAGGAGGGCACCGATGACGAGAGCGGTGGTTGCTGATATCACGACCAGCACCATCATGGCCGAACCGGGATTGCTCACGACAAGGACGAGGATGATCGCCGTGAGAGGAGCACCCATGGCGAGGGCGAAGGCCGCGGCCTCGATGCAGAGCACACAGATGGCGACAGGCACCGACGGGACGAGCAGCGAGAGGGAAAGGCCCAGCATGGTGCAGGAGAAGAGGATGGGGAAGATGGGCCCGCCGATGTACCCGCTCTTGAAGGAGAGGGCGAACAGGAGGATCTTGAGAACCGCGTACAGGAAGAGCATGGCGGCTCCTATCGCGGCCGGGTTCTCGAGAATCAGGTGGATCTGCATCTCGCCCGAGAAGAGCAGTGCGGGGAGGAAATACCCGACCACCGCGATGATCACCCCTGCGGCCATGACTCGCTGGATGACCCGGTCCCCGAAGGTCTTATCCATGACCCTCTCGATTCCCCTCATGCAGATGCCGGTGAACAGGGCAATGAGTGTCCCGACCACCGCCAGGATGACCGCATACAGCACCATCCACCATGTCAGTGACTCGACCGGAGGGTACGGGATCATTGAGGAGAAGGAAGGAAGTCCCACGGCAAGATAGAAGAGGTACCCCACAATGCCGGCCACCATGTTCCAGAGAAGGAACGTGGTGGCATTTTTCCTGCCGATCTGGTACTCGGTTGCCATAACGCCGGTGAAGAAGGGATTCCCGATGATACCGTTGAACGCCGATGCCAGGGCAGCGACGTCAAAACCAAGGTGGAGCTCGGTGGATTCCTGGGCAATCCGGAACCGGTCCCGGACCCAGGCAGAGACCTGGCCGACCAGGATGGTGATGGTTCCCTCCGGCCCGATGCAGGCACCGGAGAGGAGGGAGAAGAGGGACGAGAGGAACGCACCGGGAAAGACCCGGTAGTCGGTTTCCAGTTTACCTGACTTCAGGGCATCAACGAATCCCCCGCGGATCACGTTCGGTGCATGCAGATACTTCTCGCAGAGGCCGACCAGGAGCGAGAAGACGAGCACCCCCACCGGGATGGTCCAGCGGTTGGCCATCACAACGTCGTTGTACCAGATGGCATTGATGAGCCAGGTGTACAGCTCCATGAAGACCGCGGTGAAGGCAATGGCAATGAGTGCAATGCCGATGATCACCGCGAGGAATCCTGGCCGCCACCAGAGGGCCTGTTCGGTTTCTGCCACTGATTCGGGGGGGACGGGGGCCGTGGTATCTTCCGGGTCGGACATATTCTCTTCCTACCTTGCTACTTGCACGTTCTCCAATTAAATGCACCGAGATTGAACGGAGACCCCCCCTCCTGCATCATGTCATCGCACCTCGGAATCTCCCTCTCCGCTACGAACCGGACCGGGGGTTTCTTCCTTCTCTTCCGCCGCTGTCGCGGCACCCCGGGATCGTGGTTTTGCTCCCCGCCCTCTCTGTCCCCTGGAAAATGGTACCGGGGTCAGGCCGGTCCGGCGACCGGTGCGGCCTGGTTCGGGGTGCGCCGTGCCCCCATCTGCTTCACCAGAGCCCCGAGGATAAGGCCAGTGACTGCGGAGAGGATGATGAGGACCGTCAGTTCGGCACTGGGATTGCTCATGACGATGATGAGGAGGATCGCCGTGATGGGAACCCCCAGGGCGAGGGCGAAGGCCGCGGCCTCGATGCACATCACGAGAAGGCCAACCGGTACCGAGGGGAAGACCAGGGAGA
>JAJRDC010000136.1 GCA_028678635.1 Methanomicrobiales archaeon | reverse complement strand
TCCATGATGTCCGGGTCCCGGTAGTCGCAGGGGCAGATGATGTCCAGGTCCTTCGACTTGTTCCCCGACGCGAGCCGGCAGGGGCAGGAGGGGTACCCGTAGCGTGCGGTGTTCACGAGGAGGCCCCGGACCAGGTCCCGGGTGAAGGGCAGGTCCGGGTTCAGGTGGTATCCACCCTCCTCCGCTTCCCGGTTCAGCTTCTCATGGAGGGCGGTGATCTCCGTCTCGGTGGGTACCGGTTGTCCTGTCATGCCAGAGCCTCCCGGATCTCGGCCTCGCGGAAGCCGATGATGCATTTCTTATCGTCGATGACGAGGGTGGGGAAGGATCCCTTCGGATTGTACTTCATCACATGCTGCATCACCTCATCCATCTCCTTCTCGGGGAGGAGGTCCACGAAGATGTAGCTGTGCTCCACTCCCAGGCTGGCCAGGAGTTCCTTGGTTTTCTTGCACCAGACGCAGGTGGAGAGGGCGTAGAGCATCACTTTCCCCTTCTTCCTGCCGCTGACATGAACGATCTCCACGGTGGTTCCGCTCCGGTACTCCATTGCTCCCTCCCTCCTGATCAAGATATTCCCCTCACCTGGCACGCGTGGGGGGGGGGCGCGAACATCGGTGGATGCACCCATCTCAGCCATCCCGCGGATTCCGGAGCCCCGGCGCTGCCCGGATTCCACCACGTTCATATATCGCGGAAAAGAACACGGTACGGGAGTTCCGGCAACGGATGGGACGATCAGGAAAAGGCCAGGTGAAGCGCGGTGTCCGCGAGTTTGTCGATATCCTGGAAGGGTATGACTTCTTCCGGTGGTCCCGGGAACACCTGACGGCCACCACCAACCTGATGCTGGTCCTGGCCGTGGCCACTCTCCTCCTCACGTGGTACGAGCTCCCCGTGCTGGTCCCGTCCGCTGACAGCGCCGGCAGGTACCTGGTGTACCTCGCCCTGCTCCTCATCGGCATCTCGGCGGTGCTCTTTGCCCTCTTCCGGGCGGTCCTCTACTTCATCGAGCACCTGATGGACCAGTCGGTGAACGAGGCCGAAGGAGTCTCCGGCACCCCGCGGAAGGGCATGCGGGGAAAGAGCAGGGAGGAGGTGGTGGACTCGGTCTCCTCACGGCTCCAGCGGTCCGTCGGGCTGTGGTGGCGGGCACGGACGCTGGCCATCCGCTCGGCACCGCTCCTTATTCCTGCGGTGATCTTCTACCTGCTGGGCATCGCGAGCCTGGTGATCTTCTTCGTGGCCTTCCCGTGAGAATCCTTTACAGGGGGATCACCAGGTCCGGCCCTTCCGATGCAGGACTGTTCACCCGCGGTGAGACCCGGTACACGTCCAGCGAGTCATCGGGGCAGGGCGCAAGGATCGCCTTCACAGTGGCCGGATTCAGCGCCCCGGGCTGCAGCCATTGTTCCTCGTCCGCCTGGCGGAGGATCGCCGGCATCCGGTCGTGGTAGGGGAGCACGGTCCGATTCGGTGCAGTGGTGATGATGGTGAAGGTGCGGAGTTCCCCCCCAATAGGATTGCGCCAGGTATCGAAGAGGCCGGCGATGGCAAAAAGGTCCCCCGAGCGGAGCCGGAGATAGTAGGGGACCCGGCCGGCCCCTTCCTTTTTCCATTCATAGAATCCCGTGGCAGGCACCAGGCACCGGTGGTACCGGAGGGGGTCCCGGAAGGTGGGGCGTTCCGAGAGGGTCTCGGCCCGGGCATTGATGGGCGTCCTTGCGGTGGAGAGATCCTTTGTCCAGGAGGGGACCAGTCCCCACTGCATCAGGGCCACGTGGTTGGTCCCGTCCCGGATCACGATCGGCACCTCCTGCGACGGGGCCACGTTGTATTTCGGGAGGGGGAGCGGGATCCGTTCCGGTACATGGAACCGGTCAAAGAGATCGACCAGGGGAGCGATGGTGAACCGTCCGCACATACCGGAGGGTGGCATGACGGCGGGATAAGTGTTGCGGGCACTTTCGCCCCCCGGCCCCCGCACCCTTATGCAGGTGCCCCTGCAGAGGGGGAAGGTACCCGGCCGTGGCCCCCGGGCTCCGGATGCCGGGCGGAGCTGTGTCAACCATGGACAATGGAAAGGAGAGCTTGAGAGTTGGCGTGAAGAAGACAGGCATGCGCTGGCAGCGGGCACGGCAGAACCTGGACCGGGAGGACAGGCCCTATGCCGACCGGCTGACACGGATGGCCGAGGCCCATGCCACCCGGGGGGCCTCGGCATTCGATGATCCCCTTGAGGCGGCGGTGTACTCGGTCTTTCTGGAGATGCTCAAGGAACTGGAGCGGAAGAAGGACCGCGGGGAGGGAATCCGGGCGGGGTAGGCTGCGGTATCGAGAGAACAAGAGAACCGGGGATGCGCTTCATGCATTTACACAATTCACATGGTGCTGGTGGGACGCTCTCGGGGGCTCGCCGCCCCCGCCGCGATCGCCCTGCCACCGGACCACCTGTCTCAGGGGGATCCGGCATCCGTGGCGAAAATCCTTCTCCCGTGTTCCAATCCGTGTGTCTCCTCCAAACCATGATATATCCGGAGGGCACAACCCGGGACGAAACGGTGATCCGGTGACAACACCCCGGTCCACAGTCAGTCCCTCCCTCGCGATCCCGGGCCTGGTTCTTCTCGCCCTTTTCCTTTCCTGCGGGTGCACCCGGAGCCCGGACATTCAGTCGCTCCAGGCCGTTGAGGTCCGTGAGTACCAGGGCGAACGTCTGGATTCCATCGGGGATTTCCGGGAGAACTCCCTCCACGGGCCCCAGTACGTGAACCTGACGGACTACCGGCTGGCGATCAATGGCCTGGTCAGGGAACCGCGGAACTATACCTACGACCAGGTGATCTCCGGATTCCCTTCCTACAGGAAGGTGGTGACCCTTGACTGTGTCGAAGGGTGGGACGTCCGGATCCTCTGGGACGGGGTACTTCTCTCGGATCTCATTGCATCGGCCGGGCCGGAGCCCTCGGCGAATACCGTGATCTTCACCGCCGCTGATGGCTATACCTCCTCGCTGCCCCTGGACTACCTGGAGTCCAGTCACATCCTGCTTGCGTACCGGATCAACAACGTGACCCTGCCTGCCGAGCGGGGCTTCCCCTTCCAGGTGGTGGCCGAGGACCGCTGGGGATACAAGTGGGTGAAATGGGTGACCGCCATCACCCTGTCGGATAACCCGGAGTACCGGGGGTACTGGGA
>JAJRDC010000269.1 GCA_028678635.1 Methanomicrobiales archaeon | reverse complement strand
CCATGATCACCCGGTTCGCGATGTTTCCGGGGTTCGCCTGGATCTCCACGATCTTCCCGACGCGGCCGGAGTGCCGGCCGCCGATGACCATGGCCATGTGCCCGACCTGGAAGGGGAAGTGATCCACGATGGCAAACCGCTTCTTCCCCTCGCCGGATTCGAGGGACAGGACCACCGAGTCCCGCGGGTGGTGTTTCTGCTCGCCGAGCACGTTTGCCCCGTAGCGCAGGTTCAGCTGCACGACACCGCCGGGCAGGATCGTCTTGTTCCGGATCTTCGCAAGGCGCGTCTTCGCATCCTCGGGAGAGATCTCGATGGAGACGAAGCGGCCCTTCTTGTTGAGCAGGATCCGGTAGTGCTTGTTGACCTTCGGCACCGAGATGATGTCAAAGACACCGATGCCCTGGCGGGGATTCCGGCACGGCCGGCCGTTCACGATGATGTCCCCGGCCATCAGGATTTTTCTCGCTTCCCTCATGGTGAGGGCCAGGCCCATGTGGTCCCGGAGCCAGACGGCCATAGGCATGGCCTCCTTGCTGTGGGGCCCGGGCGCCGTCTTCACGATATAGAGGTTCGTCTTCTTCTCGATATGCCACGAGTCGGGGGCCGTGTACCGCTTCTGGTAGTGGGACATCACTCCACCTCCCCCAGGCGCTCCGCGCGCCTCGGGTCCTTCAGGTTCAGCTTGGTGATCTGTACGTTGGACGGGTGCACCGGCCGGGGTACCTCGGTGTTGTCGGCCTTGGTCAGGGTCACGCCGTGCACGGTCAGGGTACACCGGCCCACGTCCACGTCGTCCACAAGTCCTTCCTCGCCCTTCGCATCGCCCCTGAGCACTTTCACCGTGTCACCCTTCACCACGCGGAGGGACCGGCGTTTGTACTGCTCCCGGAGCTCCTTTGAGAGCGTGGCCGACAGGAACTTCCCCTGGACGTGGAGGGGTGCGGTATAGCGTGCCTTCCGCTGCTTCCGCGGCTGGATACTTCTTGATACTGCCATCGTCCGCACCTCACACAATGATGGTGGCCATGGAGCCGATCTTGGGGAACCGCTCCGCCACCTCCCGGGCCACGGGTCCCTTGATCTCGGTCCCCTTGGGCTCGCCGGTCTCGTTCACGATCACCATCGCGTTGTCCTCGAAGGTGACCCGGAGGCCGTCGGGGCGCCGGAACTCCTTCTTCTGCCGGATCACGACGGCCTTCTCCATCTTCTTGCGCATCTCGGGGGTCCCCTTCTTCACCGAGACGGTGGCCAGATCCCCGAGGCCCAGCTTGGGCTGGCGCCTCCGGACCCCGTGGTACCCGTCCACAGAGATGACCTGTACCATCCGTGCGCCGGTGTTGTCGGCGCATACGAGGCGCGAACCGGTGTTTAACGCCCGCGGGATGTAGGATTGCTTCGCCTTCATGGCCGCGTCACCTCCACCACCACGAACGCCTTCGACTTGGAGAGGGGCCGGCACTCCGCAATGGTTACCTCATCCCCCTCTCTCGCTCCGAGGCACGGCGGGTTGTGGGCATGGATCTTTGACGTCCGCTTCTCGTACCGGTTGTACTTCCTGATGTACTGGAGGTACTCCCTGGCCACCACCACCGTCCCCTTCATCCGATCGCTCACGACCTTGCCGGTGATCACCTGGCCGCGCACCGGCAAGCTGCCGTGAAACGGGCAGTTGACGTCACCGCACTCCTGCTGCGGAGGCGTGACATCCAGTCCGAGATTCTTTGCCATATGGTATCCTCTATCTCCTCTGTTCTTTCGAAATCCGTCGCTCAGGCGGGGCCACCAGGGCCCGGCCCGGAACCTGCTCTTCCCTCCCGTCAGGCAGGGTGAACCGGAAGACGCATGCCGCCTTCGCCACCCGCCTCACGCGGGGGCCGTCAGCCACCGCGATCATCTGGCGGGTCTCGTCCACCACGATCCCTGCGATCCCCCGGAGGGCGGGATTGGTGGCGTCCACCACCCGCACGGGGAGACCGATCAGCTCGTGCCGTGGCAGGTTCCGGGGCGTGATCATCTCATGCCCTCCGGGAACCCTGCTCCGTGAGGATCCGGGCAATGGTGCGCCGGACCTCCCGGATCCGCCCGGGATTCTCCTGGGAACCGCCGGCAGAGCGTTTGCCATACATCTGGAGGAGCTCCACTTGGAGCTTGGAGAGCTGCTCCTGCAGCTCCACGTCTGACAGCTGGTGAACCTCCTTTGCTCGGAAGATCGCCATTTAGGTCTCCTCCTCAACGATGTCGGGGATCGGTTCTGCTTCTGCCGCTAGTTCTGCGTCCACATCCTCGCCGATCTCCGTCACCACCAGCTGCGGCGGAGCCTCCTTCACGGGCGGCTCCTCGGCCAGCCGGAAGTCGTCGGGGAGCTTGGCGTCCGGGGGCACGATCCGCACCTGCACGCCGATGACCCCCAGCTTCTTGATGGCCACGGCATAGCCCCGCTCCACGATGGTCCGGCTGGGTTCCCCGGCATGCTTGATGTAACCCCGGATGAACTTCTGGACCCGTGCGCGGGGACCGGTCAGCTTCCCGGCGATGATCACCTCGCACCCGAGGGCTCCGGACTCCATTACCCGCGTGATGATGGACTGTCCGGCCTTCCGGAAGTACCAGCCCCGCTCGATGGCGTTGGCCAGCCGCTCGGCCATGATCTGGGCATTGAAGTTGGGATTGCCCACCTGCTGGACATCCACCTGCGGCGATTCCACACCGTAGCCGGTGGCGAGATCCTGGGTCAGCTGCCGGATCACTTTACCACCCTTCCCGATGACAATCCCCGGTTTCTCGGCAAAGATTGTCACCTGGGTCCCGAGGGGAGTCCGAACGATGTCCATACCGCCGAACCCGGCGCGCCGGAGTTCCTTTGTCAGGTACTTCTCCACCCTGGCGCGGCGGATCCCCTCGGCAATGAACTTGCGCTCCACTGCCATCACGCCACCTCCTTCACGATGATCTCGATGTTCACCCGCTCGCGCCGCTTGGGGGTTGCCCTCCCCATGGCCCGGGGCATGAAGGAGTCGAATCCTCGCCCCCGGTTGGCCGAGACATGAATGATCTGGAGATTGGCCGCATCCAGGCCGGTGTACTCGGCGTTCTTCTTCACGGCAGCCAGCACCCGGAGGTAGGCCCGGGCCGCCTTCTCCGGGTATCGGCCTCCCGCCGCTTTCACGAGGCCCCTCTTGTGGGCCACCTTCTTGTTGAACCGCCGGAAGGGGATGGCCTTCTCAAGGGCCACCACCTGCTCCAGGTATCTGATGGCCTCGTCAGTATTCATCCGCCGGATGAACCGGGCAATCTCGATGGCATGCTTGGGAGAGATGTCCACCTCGTGGGCCTTGGCCCGGGCAAACTCCTCCCCCTGCACCTGCAATGCGTATCCAGTCTTTCCCATGGTCATCACTTCAGCGGAACATACTTGCTCGACCGGGTTGCCCCGATACCGGCTGCCCCGTGGGTCACCTTGTGCCGTGTCAGGGCAAACTCGCCCAGGTAGTGGAAGACCGCCTCGGGCTGGATATCCACCTTCTGGAACTCCTTGCCGTTGTGGATCTCCAGGGACTTCCCCACCATCTCCGGCATGACCACCATGC
>JAJRDC010000053.1 GCA_028678635.1 Methanomicrobiales archaeon | reverse complement strand
GATGCGAGATCCTCGAGCGTCATCAGCACCCGCTCGGTGCCGTTGATGATGAAGTAGCCGCCGGGATCCAGCGGGTCCTCGCCGTGGGCCATCCGTTCCGCGTCGGAGAGTCCGTAGAGGTTGCATTTCCGGGAACCCACCATGACAGGGAGCTGGCCGATGTTGGCCACGAACGGCTCCTGCCGCGCCTCTCCCTGCATGAGGGTCATGGTCAGGTTGATGGGAGCGGCATAGGTCAGGTTTCTCAGCCGGGCCTCGCTGGGGAAGAGATTCCCCTGGGACCCGTCCGCCTCCCGCACCACGGGTTTTTCCACGGTGATAGTCCCCAGCTCCACCCAGACAGGCTCCCGGGACTTGCCCCGGGCATCGATGTCGGTCTCGATGACCTTCTGCTCGTTCACCACCTTCTGGAGGTTGTGGGTCAGGAAGTGGTTGAAGGAATCGAGCTGGTGGCGCGCCACGTGCTCCTTGGAAAAGTAGACTCTCGAGAGTCCAGTTCTGTCGATCAGAGTTATCAGCCCCGAGGTTATTTTTTAGGCCTCTTCACAACAAGGCGGTACGATTCGGCCCTGCCGGCGGTCTGGCTTGAACGGATGATCCGGATGACGTTCCCCGGTTTCGCTTTCACGGTCTTCACCGCAGGATCGTCATGAAAAATCTTTGGGAGTTGCTCGAGTGAGAGATGATAGGTGGAGAGGAGTTCCCCGATCTCCTCTTCGGCCATGATCCGGTGGTCCGGTACCATGACATGGTCCAGCAGATGAAATGTCATACCCTACCCCTGTTGTGAATGGATTCCCGCTGACCGGGATGCTCTCTTCCCGTGTCCGGGAAGTCTGACCCTCCCCGCTGCTTGGGAGGGATGGTCTCCAGTGCCCTTCTCCCGTTGCCGGGAGACCGTTGCCGTGGGAGCGGGCTCGGAGGGATTTGAACCCTCGGCCACCTGGTTAAAAGCCAGGCGCTCTACCTGGCTGAGCTACGAGCCCCCGCCACCCCAATACCATCTGGCATTAAATAGACGCAGGAAAACTATATAAACATTCTCACCATAATGAATAAAGCTCTTCTCGGGACGCGGCAAACAACCGGCGTAAATTCCTCCGATAGGCGAAATATCCTCTCCGTGCCCTCAGGTCCGAGAACCACCACTATGGGGCCCGGGGGACGACGTGGATCGGTGCCGCGCGGCGAATTCCCGGAACACACCACGAAACCATCTCGAAACTGCTATCTGGGATAGGGATCCCAGATACCTGCAGAGGCTGGAACCGGGATGGATCGCGATCGGATTATCAAGGGTGCCCGCTGGATGGTCTTTCCCATCACCGTGGTCACCTTCGCCATCTACCTGGGTATCGCCATCGTCCTCTCCATCCTGGCTGTGTTCACCCTGGTGGATGCGGCACAGCTCCTCATGGCAGTTCCCGGTTCCCCCGCTTCCTCAACGGCACTCCACGTGGTCCTCCAGGCGATCCTCTTCACTATCATCATCGTCGAGATCCTGGAGACGGTCCTCGTCTACTTCCGTACCAGCCGGATCCTGGTACGTCCCATCCTAATTGCCGGGATCACGGCCATGGTCAGGAAAGTGATCACCATGGGCGTGGAAACCTTCAATGCGGTGGACCTGCTGGCCATCGCTGTCGTGATCGGTGTCCTCACCGCTGCGATCATCTACGTCGGGAAGGAGGAAGAGGAACAGACGCCGGAGCAGCCGTAACGGGTTTCCCGATCAATCCGTCATGCCAGAGGATACGAAGAGCGGGCGGTTCCTCGGGATATGTGCGGGGGTCCGGTTTCAGCGACATGGTGTGGGAAGGGGCCATCCCCTCCCGGTCCCACCCCCGACAAGAGGATGGACCGCCACAGTGGACTATGGGAGATATCATCCGAAGTCCCCGAACACCGGCGGGGGGGGAAGCCCCCCTGGAGCGTCTCACCAGTACGCCGGATATTGTGAACATTGATACATGCTGATACGCGGAACCGGCAGCGGGAGGGGCGGCAGGGATGCAGCGTGTGATCGAAATGCTCGACGAAAAAAGGTATTCCGCGTCCTACTGCTCGTTGAGGACCTTGGTGAGCTCGGTCCGGAGGTTCTGCAGCCGGTCCTCCTGGACCTTGATGGACTCGCTCATGGATTTCATGGCCTGGGAGATCTTGGAGGAGACCTGCTGGTTCGTGTCGTGGATATTGTAGGTGGTCTCCAGGATCTTTAGGAGCCGGGTGTTCACGTCTACGCTCTTTGCCAGGCGCGAGTACTCGTCGATGAGCTTCTGGTCAAAGCCGGCCTTCCTGGCCTCTTCGATGTCCAGCTTGATGGTGGAACGGCGCTTGAGGACATGCTCGATGGTGTCGTAGAGTTCCCGGTGGGTAATGGGCTTGAGCACGTAGTCCTCGATGTACATGCCGTAGAGCTGTGCCTCCTCGGGCGACAGCTGCTTTGCCGTGAGCATGAGGACCGGGATGTCCTTCGTGGTCTGGTTCCGCTTGATCTGCTCCAGGGTCTCCCAGCCGTCGATGGGCTCCATCATGATGTCCAGGAGGATCAGGTCCGGAGTGATGTTCTTTAAGATGTCTAGGCATTCCAGGCCGCTGTAGGCGGCCACGGCACGGTAACCGCCCCTCTCCAGCATGGTCACAAAAACATCGACAATAAAGGGACTATCATCCACGACAAGTATGGTATACATTCAGGCACTCCCCCCGATGATCTGTGCACGGGGGGATCTGCCCGGTGCGGGGATGGCAGGAGACACGGGTTGGGGAAACCACGGCAACGCGACACTCTTCCGGCGGAGCGGGAGCAGGATCTTTCCCTGGTGGATTCGGAAACGGGCCCGCATCTCACACTCCCTTGACTGATAATTATTTTCCTCCTATAAATTTATCCTTTCTCCTCCCTCAGGGCTTCCCCGAGGATTAGAGCGTCTTCCGGCCGAATCCGCCCGGCCGATTCTACCGGGCGGTTTCCTGCTCGTGCCGCGGCGCCCGGGACCGGCCCGGAATCCCGCGGGGGAGCGGTTACGGACCATCCGCGGGCCGGATCCGTCCATCTCCCCAGATTGCCCGGGATTCCATAAGGAAACCAATATTATTATCTTATGAAAAAACACCAGCTATTTATAATGCAACTCCCACGGGGGAAATTTCGGGAAATTGTCCGGGGCGTTCCCCTTGGTCCCCTTCTTCGGGAGCTGAACGAGGTCCAGTACACCGGCATCCTGAAGGCCACCTGGGATACCTCATCGAGCACCCTTGTCTTCCAGAACGGTCTCGTCATCCTGGCCGAATATCCCCCGTATGCCGGCGATGCTGCATGGGAGGCGATCACCCTCCTCGGGAACCTGCAGGTAGGGGGGATCCTCTCGGACCTGGACGCCGTCCAGATGAGGCTGGTCCTCGAGTTCAATGGTCCCTTCCTTCTTACCGTCCCGGCCATTCCCGGGAAGGGATTGACCGGTCCGGTGAGAGGGCAGGCTCCTAAAGAAAGCCCTGTGCCGCCACGAACGCCGGAGCCGGTTCCGGCCACGGTTTCCGCGGTTCAGTTCCATGAACCTCCCCCTGTCCCGTCGCGGCCAAACCCGTCCCACCGGCGGGAACCGCCTCGGGGGGGGCCCACTCCTCCTGCTCCCGGCGCAGGATCCGTTCATCCGGGTCTTCCCACCGGTGCCCAGGCCGGGACCCCCGGAACGACGAGGCCTCCCCGTGCTGCCCCCCCCGCGGCGGGGGCAATGGTTGTGCCCTCCGTGGACACCCTGAAAGAGGGAATCGATTCCGGTACCGGGGACAGACCACCGGCAATGGATCCTGCAACCCTGGCCAGCCTGGAGATGGAAGCCCTTGATGACGTGGACGTGGACCACATCGCGAACAAGGTCCGGAAAAACGCCCGCGGGATTGTGAAGAAACTCCATCTGGGACACCTGATGACCGAGAAGGATGAGTGAGGATCACTGTCATGGCCACCGAGTTTGAATCCCTGAGCATCCTGCTCCTGCAGGTCCTTGTCCTCGTCTGTTCACTCCAGGTGGTCATCATGATGATCGTGCTCTACCACCTGACCAAGATCCTGGATCAGGTGAAGGGCCCCGCCCCTGTCCGGGACCAGTCCCCGAAAATACGCCCGCTCCCCGTCCCCGTACCGGCCCCCGCGTCCCCGCCCCCGGTACAGAGGAACCCCTCGCGATCCGAGGTGAAATCATCGTCAGCCGTCGAGATACTGAATGACCGGCGGGACATCCGGGGATCCATCCAGGCGGTCTGTGACAAGTTTGGTTTCCAGGACATGATCATCACCACCCGGGACGGCCTCGTCGTGGTCTCCCGATCACCGGGAGTGGCTGAAGAGGCCGCCCGGCTGACCGGTATCTACCGGCGGGGCGGGAAAACCGAGGACCGGGATCTGCACTTCCTCCCGGTGACCCACCGGGGCGACGAGCTGCTGGTGATCCTGCGGGCTGCGCGATCGCTGGACGATGCCGAGAGGAAGGCGATTGAACAGGACGTGGCGCAGATCCTGAACTGGTGGCTTTAACGGGGAGAATGAGGCAGATGAGCAAATATTTATGGCCTGATGTCCATCACTGCATGAGAGAAGAGGTCCAATGATCAGGGCATACACCATCGCCTCCGGGAAAGGGGGTACCGGAAAGACCACCGTCACCATCAACCTGGGGGCAGCGCTCGCCAAGCTGGGTCTTGAGACCTACATCATGGATGCGGACATCGGGATGGCCAACATCGGTCTCCTCCTTGGGCTCGAGGAAGCCCAGGTCACGATCCACGAGGTGCTTGCGGGAAAGGCCAGCCTGGACGAGGCGATCTACGACGGCCCCAATGGTGTGAAGGTCCTTCCCAGCGGCATCTCGCTGCAGGGATTCCAGCATGCCAATCCCGACCGGTTCCGGGACATCCTTGCCGAGCTCGTGAACCGGTGCGACTACCTCCTCATCGATGCCCCCGCGGGGATCAGCCGGGACGGGGTCATCCCGCTGGCCATCGCTGACGAGGTCATCCTCGTGGTGAATCCCGAGGTCTCCTCCATCGTGGATGCGTTAAAAACCAAGGTGCTCACCGAGGTGGTGGGTGGCCATGTCTGCTGTGCCATCCTGAACCGGGCGGGTACCGAGCACACCGCTCTCATCCAGTCCAAGCTGGAGAAGACGCTGGGGGTGAAGCTGGTGGGGGTGGTACCCGAGGATCCCAACGTCCGGGTCGCAG
>JAJRDC010000315.1 GCA_028678635.1 Methanomicrobiales archaeon | reverse complement strand
TGTCCCCTCTTCCGGCAGCCTCCTCCACGATCCTCCTCTCCTCGTCTGTCAGGCCATAGAGTCCGTACACCAGTTCATCAATCTCCCGGTCCGCGGCATCGATCTGCCGCCGGAGCGCCTGCTTTCCTTCACGAGAAACGGTAACTAGCATCCGGTCATGCAGCTCCAGCATCCGGGAAACGAGGGTCACCAGCCGGTCATGGCGGGCGGTATCCTCGAGTGCAGAAAAGTCGGGGACGTACACCGGGAACTCTTCCAGCCATCTGGGGGTGAGTGTTCCGCCCTCGTTCCGGAACAGGAACCGCGACAGGGAACTGTTGAGGATCCCCAGAAGGTACAGGTCCTTCCTGGGGATGACCACGACACGGTCCCCGGCCAGTGCCCCTGACGTGTCCAGTGTACAGGCGGGGGCGGCACCGTGTTCCGCGCAGAGGATAGCTCCTGGTGTTCCGGCAGAAGACTCCTGCCCCCCTCCCGTTTCCGGCAGGCCCTTCCCTGCCATGAACCACTCCGGTGTGACCGGTCCATACCTTTTCACCAGTTCTGTCATGACCACCGGCCGGAACTCCGCGGGGCTCCATCCCTCTTCCTGGATCAGCCTGTCCCGGGTTACCCGGTCACGCAGCGACCGATCGTCCCGGATAGCCGGATCCCCGATGGTGAGGGTGTGGACCACGTACCGGGACAGCGGAGAACTGATCCGTTTCACCCTCTCCCTCAGCTCCCGGGAATCCGTGACAGCAAACGTCCATCCCCCATCGCCCAGAGAGCCGGGATCCACAAGACTGCCCCTCACCCCAGGAGATGCTGACAGGGTCGCAAGGGTCGCCGCGTCCACACGGACCACCCGGAATCCCTCGCTGGCCGGAGAGGGGTTCAGCCGAAGGATACAGTGACCGGTCCCCTCCGGGGTTCTCCCCGACTCGGGGGCGACGAGGACGATCTCTTCCATCCGGAGTGTGGAGAGGAGCTTCCGGAGCGGTCCGCCGTACCTGGCCCGGAGCCACCGGTCCGTTGTCAGGGATGCGAAGGTTCCCTCCCGGGAAACCAGGGAGATTCCCCGCTCCATCAGGAGGGCGGTCATGTCTCCGTCGTCATGGTAGGCCTGGAAGTGCTGCTGAAGATACCTGCGCAGGCCCGGCTCTGTACCGGGTTGGTGCGTGGGGGGTTCCGTAACCACGACATCAAAACCGCCCGATCTCATCGCCGTCGGGAACGCGGCAGTCCAGTCCACGGGGATCCCCAGCTCCCGGACCCTGCGGGGGGGCGGGTGGGGAACAGTTACCTCCAGGTACTCCGGTCCTATCACCGCATTCCCGCACCGGATCTGTTCACCCAGCACACGGCAGAGGTCCGTGGCATGGGAGCCGGATGCGAGTCCGGCGGCACCCTCCGTTCCTTCCAGAGCCGAAAAAAGGAGGAGCATCCGGGTCACCTCCACGGCCCGGGGATCCGGATCCACGCCGTGGAGCTGTCCCAGGATGCGGAACCGGTCTTTTCGTTCCGGAGCCCTGTCTTCGGGAGAGGGATCCCCGTGCCCGTTCACGAGGTGCCGGTAGGCAAGGAGCAGGAGATGGCCCGGGCCACAGGTGGGGTCAAGAACGCGGTTTCGGTTCGTATCATCCGTTCCCTTTGCCAGCGCCTGTGCCACAAGGTACTCCCGCGCCGCCTCCGGCGGGGATGGGTATCCTCCTGCCCCCCTCGCCGCTGCCGTCTCCTCAAGGGCTGCCCGGTGACCTCCCCTGAGCCGTATCTCCCGCCGGAGAAACGCCCGGTAAACCCCTGCCAGGCGGATGACAGGGAATGCCAGGAAGTCACAGGGAACCCGGGGCGAGGAGAGGTCCTCCAGAACACGACGGAGGAGACGGTCATCCAGACCTGGTTCCTCTGCCCAGGGAGCGGGATCGCTCCGGGTGCAGGCGAAGAGGGCCAGGGGAGACGTCCCTTCTGCATCCCGGAAGAGGGAGGAGATCCGTTCCTGGATCCCTGTCGAAGAGGCGATATCCTCGAGAGTGTCCGGGGGAATTACGCCCCAGTCCCTGCAGATCCGGAGGTACAGGCACTGATTGATGATCCCATGGACGAATCCATTCAGTTCCCATGATCTGAGGACCGTGTTCCGGAGGGCGGCATTCCGGGCGATGGCGGTCCGCCACCCCTCCAGCTCGGAGAGGAGAGTGCGTTCCGGAGAGGGGGACCCTTCAGCAGTTCCCGGGAGGCGGCCAGGCATGGGGACTTCACCGTCATGGTGGGGAAGGCGAGGCAAAAAGGGTGCGTGTTCCCACCGCGCGGTCATCCGCGTCAGGGGCAGGACCTAGACAAACCGCCGCGGGTCCGTCTCCACGTCCACGATAACGGGGAGGTCCATCCCCATCGCCTTCCTGATCGCAGGTTCCAGATCTTCCGGCCGCTCCACCCGGATCCCTTCCCCTCCGCATGCCTTCCCGTAGGCGGCAAAGTCCGGGTTGGTGAGCCCGGTGGCAAAGACCGGGTAATGCTCGGTCTCCTGCTCCACCCGGATCATCCCGAGCTCGTGGTTGTTCAGGACCACGATCACCATGGGGAGCCGGTACCTCACGGCCGTGGTCACCTCGGCCATGGCCATGGCGAACCCGCCGTCACCGGTAATGCAGAAGACGGTCTTCTCCGGATATGCGAGTTTCGCTGCAATGGCACCGGGAAGCCCGAACCCCATGGTGGCCAGGTAACCGGACATGACAAAGCGCTGCCGCTTCATCACAAAGTTCCGGCCGAACCACCATCCGTTCTCACCCACGTCAATGGAGATGAGGGCATCCTCCGGGATCATGTCGGAGAGGACCTTCATGACATAGGGGGGGCGGAGGGGAGTCGCCCGGGCATCCGCCTCCCGTTCCCGGCGGGCCGCGATCTCCTTTTTTATGGCAGCCGTGCGGGCGGCCAGGGCCCCGTCCTTCCGGGGCCGGACCCGCGCCGTGAGGAGCGGGATCACGGTCCCGCAGTTCCCCCAGAGGTTCACCGCCAGGTCCCCCTTCCCCAGCTTCATGGGGTCCAGGTCCACCTGCACCATGGGCCTGTCGACGGGGACATGGGTCTGCTTCGAGAACCCGACACCCAGGGCGATCAGGGGGTCCGCCTCAGAGGCCAGGGCCCTGGCCTCGGGCGTTCCGACGGTGCCCAGCACCGAGATCACCCGGGGATAGTCCTCGGGGAGGATCCCCTTGGCCCGGAAGGTGGTGAGGATGGGGGCATCGATCCGTCCGGCAAGGGCAGTCACCAGGCTGGCAAAGGGAAACGCCCCCCACCCTGCCAGGATCACGGGCATCTTCCCCCCATCGATGAGGGCCGCGGCCCGGGCCGTCTCCCCCTCCGGCGGGAGGATGGCGTCGCCGGGGATGCAGGTCTCCCGGCGGCAGACGGTATCGGCGTGGGGCATCTTCTGCACGTCGTTCGGCACCGAGAGCTGGGAG
>JAJRDC010000304.1 GCA_028678635.1 Methanomicrobiales archaeon | reverse complement strand
TGTCCGCCCCGGCCAGTCCCTTTGCAATCCCGTAGGCTTTCTCGATCAGTGAGAGCCATATTTCCAGGGGATCCTGGGAATGGCCATACACGGGCCTTCCGGAAGCGTCCAGGGCCAGCCGGGCATCGGTGTTCACCGTATTGGTGACCATGTTCCAGAAATTGTAGGTGTAGCCTGGTCCTGGCTGGCTGGGAATGAGCTGGGGGCTGACCCAGGCGATGGCCGAACACGCCGCCAGGACGTAGCAGTCATTCCCGCATCCCTGCAAGGGGTCCTGCATGTATGGACGGTCAGCCTTGGGATCCCTGAAATAGGTGCCACCCGAAATGGCTGCCCACCGCGAGATACTGCTGATACAGGGATTTCCTGCCATGGTGCGCACTTTCTCCCCGCGGATCTCTCCGATCAGATCCCAGGTGTAAAGCGGAGATCCATACACGGGATCAAAGAGTTCCCCGTAGGGCCGCCGGAGGGCTTCTTCCAGGATGGTCTTTTTCCTGGCGGCGCCCATCCGCTGCCAGTTCTGCCGCTCTCCCAGGACGGCGTCGGCCAGGGCATACGGGTTCCTGGCACCGACATTCTGCCGGTTCCGTCCTGTTTTCGGGATCTTTTTTACCGCTTTTTTCACACTCTTCTTCGCTGTCTTTGCACTCGGGGACATGTGGTAGTTCCCTCCTGATTCAGGGGTGTTCTCGCTTCCTCGCTCTCTTGACTCCTTTTTCCCATCCTCGTGCCATCCTCTCACCGTGTCTCACCACGGGACAGGTGCCTGTACCGGGTACAGGAGTAGTGATGCTGCGGGCGCCGGACGCCGGATACCGGGCCCGCCGTGCGGGTGCCAGCCCGGCATGCGCCGGTTTCTTGAAGGCTCGGGTTTCTCCCCCTGCACGGGTTGTCGGCATATCTGTTTATAATGCTTTCCCTGTTCTTCTCCCGCGCAGGAACCCCCGTGCAGGGAACCGGAGGTTATCCTGTCCCCACTCCCCCGGTCTGGCCCGCCGGGAATGGGTAAAAGGAAACCGTTACTAAGGCGGGGATCGTTAGGCTCTACTAAAAAAGGGCATCCTCCACACCTGCAGTGGATCACGACATGGTCCGGGTGCCCGGGGCGTTGCGGTGCCGCTCGCCTGCCGGCGGATCGGTAAACCTTTCTCATCCGGTACCGAGCTACTTGAACATATGGTCCCGGACGAGTCCCCGCCGGCGGCTGCCCCGCGCCTGACCCCTGCCATGGAGCAGTACCGGTCCTTCAAGGCCCGGCACCCGGATGCCATCCTCTTCTTCCGGATCGGGGATTTCTACGAGACCTTCGAATCCGATGCAGAGACGGTTTCCCGGGAGCTGGAGATCGTCCTCACCGCCCGATCAAAGGACAGCTCCGGCCACCGGGTCCCCCTGGCCGGGGTCCCGTACCACGCGGCGGAGGGGTACATCGCCCGCCTGGTGGCCAAGGGCTACCGGGTGGCCGTCTGCGACCAGGTGGAGGACGCCCGGCAGGCGAAGGGGATCGTGAAGCGGGCCGTGGTCCGGGTGGTGACCCCCGGCACCCTCACCGACGCCTCCATGCTCCCCACCCCCGAAGCCCGGTACCTGATGGCCGTGGCCCGGGACCCGGATCGGCGGGAGTATGCCCTGGCCTTCCTGGAGACCTCCACGGGGGAGTTCTCGGTCACTGTCTGCGGGGCAGGGGACGCCCTGGAGGAGGTGTTCACCCAGGTGGGACAGTTCGGGCCCCGGGAGGCCGTCCTTGGGGAAGATCTCCCGGGCGGCGTCCGTGACGGCCTCCAGGAGCGCGGGATACCCCTTGCCGCCCCTGCCGTTGAACCACTGCGCTCACCCGATGCGGAGCAGTTCCTGAAGGATCACTTCCGGGTCGTTGCACTGGACGGGTTCGGCCTCGCAGGGCAGCCGGCCGCCATCGTGGCAGCGGCCACGGCCCTCCGGTATGCCGCCGACACCCTCCACTCCCCCCTCTCCCATGTGACCGCCGTTTCCCTCCGGCGCCCGCTGGAGGCCATGGTCCTGGACCCGGTGACCCTCCGGAACCTGGAGGTGGTGGAACCCCTCCGGGCCGGGGCCCCCCAGTCCTCGCTCCTCTCGGTCCTGGACCGGACCGGTACGCCTTCCGGGGCGCGCCGGCTCCGGAAGGACCTCTCGGCCCCCCTCCTCTCACCGGAGGAGATCAACGGCCGGCTGGACGCAGTGGAATTCTTTGTGAAGCGGCCCCTGCCCCGCCAGGAGGTGCGATCGCACCTGGCCCGGTTCCCGGACATCGAACGGGTGGGGGCCCGCATCGCCTTCGGGAACGCCACCCCCCGGGACCTGGCAGCACTCCGGGAGGTACTCCAGCGGCTCCCTGCACTGAAGGGCCTCCTTGCCGGTGCCGGGCTGGATGGCCTCCCCGGTGTCCTGACTAGGGCGATGGGGCAGATCCGGGACTGCCCACAGCAGGCTGACCTGATCGGCCGGGCCATCACCGATGATCCGCCGGCGAATACCAGGAACGGCGGCATGATCAGGCCCGGGTATTCGCCGGATCTGGATGCCCTCCGGGGCGGGGCGTCCACAGGGAAGGACTGGATCGCCGCCCTCCAGCAACGGGAGAGAGAGGCGACGGGGATCAGGTCCCTGAAGGTGGGGTACAACCAGGTCTTTGGCTACTACATCGAAGTGACGAAGCCCAACCTGCATCTGGTACCGGAGCGATACCAGCGGAAACAGACCACGGCATCGGGAGAGCGGTTTACCCTCCCGGAGCTCTCGGAGCAGGAAGGGAGGATCGCCCGGGCAGACGAACAGGCCCTGGCCCTTGAGGGGAAACTCTATGCAGCCCTCCTGGTCACGCTCCGCGAGATCGTCCCCCTCCTCCAGGAGACGGCAGCCGGGATCGCCACCATTGATCTCGCGGCCGCCCTCGCCGACGTGGCGGTGGCGAACCGGTACGTCCGGCCCGTCCCGGACACCACGGGGACCCTCCTGATCCGGGAGGGGAGGCACC
>JAJRDC010000095.1 GCA_028678635.1 Methanomicrobiales archaeon | reverse complement strand
CGCGGTCTTCACGTACAGGACCGGGTCATGGATGATGTTCGCCACCACCCATCCCCACCGCTCGATGTTCATGGCGGTATGGCTCCCCCGATACAGGTGCATCCGGTACTCCCCGTCCCGGAAGTGGATCCCCATCGGGGCGGCGTTGTACCAGGTGGTAGCGATCACCTCGTTGATCCCTTCGCCTAGCACTCCCACTGCCATCCCTCCCCCAGTGCGACAAAGATCCCGGCTATGATCACGTCGGCCAGGGATCCCGGGTTGATTCCCTGTTCTATGCACTCCCGGTCGAACTCCTCCAGGTTCCGGGTGCCGGCCCGCACCTCGGCCGCCTTCCGCATCGTCTCCTCGGCGACGGCCATCCCGTGCTTCTTTGCGATGAAGGTGTCCGGGACGGTTGCCAGCAGTTCCAGGAACGCAGCCACGATGGACTCCCTCCCGCACCCGTGGGCGTGGAGCAGGTCGGCGGCCCGGCGGGTCAGGGGGAACCCCTCCACCCATTCCCGGGCCACCAGGTCGTTCGGTGCCGAGTGAGCCATCACGTCCCGGAGGGTCAGTCCCCGCTCCCGGAGGATCCGGATGGCCTCCGGGTTGTTCACGTCCAGGGGATCATGGTCCAGCATCCGGACCCGGGTCAGGGCAAAGGCCTGGTAGAAGGCCACCGCGTCCTCGACGGTGGTGGACCGGATCAGGTCCCGGGCGGACGGGATATCGCCACCTGCCACGAGGGGGACCAGGAGGAGAAACGCTCCGAAGTGGGTGTTCCCGCCTTTATGGGACGACGTGGCCTGCACTGCATCACGGATCAGGGAGCCCAGCCCCCCGGTGCCCTTCTCGGCCCGTTCCAGGGGCTTCCGGGCCTGGATGGCGGAGGCCAGGAAATGCTCGAGCCGGGTGGAGGCGTAGTCATGGCACCGGTCCACGTTCCCCGGCTTCGGGTACGCCGTGACCTCCAGCATCATGGCCAGCTGTGCCCGCTCAGCTCTCCTGCTTCCCTTCGGCCCGGCCACCGAAAATCCGCTCCATGATCGTCTGGGAGAGGTGGTGCTTCAACCTCATATACTCTTTCGTGGTGAGGCCGGCCTTCTGCATGGAGGAATCCCGGAGCATGCAGGGTGAGGTGGCCTTGCAGCACCAGGCCATGGAGCCGAAACAGGTGTACTCCCCGGACTCCAGCGGGGTGCCCCGGCACGCCTCCTGCTTCATGCGGATGTACTCCTCCCGGGAGACGCCCAGGCGCGAGAGGGTCGGGATCAGGGGACATTCCTTCACAGGGAGGCAGCAGAAGGTGAGGGCCCGGACATCGCCCCCCCGGCAGAGCTGCTTCGGGGCATTGAACCAGCCGAACTCGTCGGCGTAGCGGGCGATGGCCGCGTCGATGCCGGCCAGGGTGTCCGGGTTCGAGCGCCGGGCCAGTGAGACCATGTCTGCCCCGTGGGAGAACATCTCCATGACCCGGTCAAAGGTGTGCATGGAGTTGTTGGCAATAAGGAACACCGGGGAGGTGTTCCGGATCTGACGGATCTTGGCGTACCCGAAGTCCATCAGGTCCACGTGGAGGACCGACGCTCCCGCCTTCCAGAGCCGGTGACCGAGGGCGGCATCGTCCTTTGCCACGCCGGCCCGGATCTTCACCGAGACGGTGACTCCCTCCCTTGCCAGGGCACGGACATGCTCCTCCAGGATTCCGGTGTGGTGGAGCAGGTATTCCCCGCAGCCGGCCCGTATCATGGGCTCCTGCCGGCAGTGGGCATCGATCTCGTAGATCGTCCGGTCTCCCAGGGCCCGGGCGGCTTCCCGGAAGGACTCGGGGGAGGCGGCCCGGAGGTTCACCCCGGCCACGACACCCGTGGGTTCCAGCCGGTCCAGCTGCCGGTCCAGCTCCTGAATGGGATCGTCCGGCAGGAACTCCTCCCTCCCTGCCGCCGCCATCTCCCGGCTGGCCAGGAGGGTGGGCGTGTCCACTGAGTAGCCTCCGATGAAAGCGGCACCGACATGGTCCTTCCTGGCTTCCACATAGGCGGCATCTACCCAGCCGGCCATCGCCGAGATAGCGAGGGGGGTCTTCACCACCCGGTCGTTCAGCAGGAGCTCATACCGGTCCTCAACGCCCGTCATGAATTCTTAATCATCGCACCGGGAGAAGTTAAAGGATGCTGTGGAAGCAGTGCAGAGGGGAAGGATGGGAACATCGCCCGGGGCCGAAAGAGGGATGGCAGGTCCCCTCGTTCCCGGGCAGGGAAAAGAGGAAACACGGGGAGGACAGGCCCGGGATCCTGTCCCACCCGGAGGACGGGGATGCACGCGCTCGGGCGTCCCCTTACGTGACAACCGCAGGCTTCACCGTCACCCAGAGGGTGTCCTTGGCACTCACGGTCATGCCGCAGGCGCCGCCCTTTGCGGTCAGCGGATAGGTGTACATGTTGTTGCTCGGGCCCCGCTTGTAGCCCGCCTTGCTGCATGAGTAGGTGGACTTGGCACCCACTTTCAGGGTCCCGATGGTCTTCTTGCAGACCGACCCGGAGACCGCGACGCCGGTGAGATCCTTGTCGCCGGTATTGGTCACCACGATGGACCACTTGGCGGTGCCGCCGC
Organism: Methanomicrobiales archaeon; assembly: GCA_028678635.1. The sequence continues at coordinate 2,973 of JAJRDC010000095.1, read as the reverse complement.
TGTGGACGAACTGCGCAGCCGGAGTGCCCACGATGGAGATACCCGGGTAGCACGGGATCAGCTTGACCGTGGCGTCGTCAAACGTGGATGCCTGGGTTCCGAAGGGATCGGTGGCATAGGCAGAGATGACCTTCCTGAAGTCGGCGGTCACGGGACCCTGGGAGCAGGTGAAACTGCTGGATTTGCCCACGTCAAGGTTCCCGATCTTCTGGGCACAGGGGGAAGCTGCCACCACCGCGGTGTTCACGTCCGTAGTGAACACGTTGGCCAGGGGACAGGTGCCGGTGTTCTTCACCGTCACGGTCCAGGTGGCGGTGCCGCCGTAGGCCACGTCCTGGGTATTCGGCTCAAGGCTCACCGTGAACGCGGGGCTGCAGGTCATGATGACCTGTGCTGAGGCGTCCAGGCGGAAGTTGTTGCCATTGCGGACCCCGGTCGCCGTGATCGTGTTCACGAAGGACTGGGTCACGGGGGCGTAACAGTCGTAAAAGACTGTCTGGCCCGAGGGTATATTTCCCCACCAGTCGTTGCTGCAGGCCGGCACCAGCGGGTCAACGGTTTTCACACCGATGAGATCGCCGCCCAAATCATTCACGAGCGAGATACGGAAATGTGCCATATCGCCGTAGGTGACGGGATTGTTCAACACCATCTTCGAGAGCTGTGCGGACCCGGCAGTGACCAGGAGGGCCAGCAGGAGGACGGTGAGACCACACTTCATCAGCTGATTCATGTCATCACCACCCACGTATCCGGGAGGGTATCCATGGATGAACGTCACCCGGATCTCGTGGATACATTGAGCAATTAACCAATGGACGTAATTAATGTTTCTTCCAACGAAATAAAAGGAAAAATAAAGGAGAAAATATTGACATATTAAAATCGAAATATTGAAGAATTTAGATAAAACCTGCGAATCCTCGTTGCGTTTCATGAAATACCGACGGAGTTTCAACGAGACGATATCAGAAATTTAATATAAGGTATAGCGGATTCATATACTTCCCCTTAACTAACGGTGCACCGTCGAGAAAGCATGGCACAGCCAGAGATCCCCCCCAGCCGGCGGAAAGAGCATGCATTCCGGAAGATGGGGCGGGTGATCAGAGACCTGGGGGCGGACGTTCACCTCCCGCCATCCCCACCGCCGGTCCACCCCCACGCCATCCATGCGACCTGCCAGGGTGTCAGGGGGCGAACACGCCCATCCGACGGGGAATTTAAGAACCATTTTATGGCGGGAAGGTCCTAGAGATCAGGTGATGAGCCGCAAGGGTCTGTTGCTGGTAGGGCACGGCAGCAAGCTGCCGTACAACAAGGAACTGGTAGAGGAGACTGCACGACTGATCGGATCCCGGCGGCCCGAGTTCGTGGTCCGGTGCGGGTTCATGTCCATGAATACCCCCAGCGTGGAGGATGCCCTTGCGGATTTCAGGAAGGACGACGTGGATGCCATCGTGGTGGTGCCCCTCTTCCTGGCCAAGGGCGTGCACATCAACAGGGACATCCCCCAGATCCTCGGGCTCCCCGAGGGATCGTGCCGCGGATCATTCCAGAAGAATCATGCCTCCATACCGCTTGTCTACGCTGACCCTATTGGCAGCGATCCCCTCCTCGCCGACCTCATGCTCAAGAATGCCGAGCGGGCCATCCGGGACCACCTCTGACCGGTCCATGGATCCCATGGTCCGGTCCATGGACCTCCTGGTACTGGATACCATCCACGGCGGGAGGGAACTCGCCGCATTCCTGGAGGGGCAGGGTCACCGGGTGGATATGGTGGACGTGTACCGGGGACAGGAGGGGATACCCGTGAGTGAGGCTGCCAGCCGTTCCTACGACCGGATCATCGCGCCGGTCCACCTGGACCCGGACCACCCCCTGGTGAAGGGGAAGGACTGGATCAGCCATCACCACGCGGTGCGGATGCTGCTCCGGAACCGGGCTCCTTCTCCCATGATAGAGGTGACCGGCTGGCGGGGGAAGACCACCACGGCCCACGCCATTGCCCATATCCTTCCGGGCGATGGCGTGCTCCACACCTCCCGCGGGACCTTCCGGTTCCCCTCGCGGGAGCTTCTCTGGAAGCGGTCCATCACCCCAGCGTCGGTTCTCCCTGCCGCGGAGATGGCCCGGTCCATCGGGGGCTGGCTGGTGGCCGAGGAGTCCCTGGGGGTCACGGGTGCCGGAGAGATCGGGGTCCTCACTTCAGACGGGGATTATCCCATCGCCGCGGGAAAGCGATCGGCCCTCGCTACCAAGGTCGCGTCCCTGGCCGCTTCACCCCGGTCCCTCGTGCCGGCGGGTCTTCCAGATGCCCCCCCGGGAGCGGTTCGTCTGGACGCGGCCACCGACGTGGCGGGGGACCGGTGCCGGTACCACCTGGACGGAAGGGAGGGGGAGTTCCAGAACTCCCTCCTCCGGCTTCCTGTCTACGCGAACGCACTTGCCATGGCGGCCGCGGTGGGCTGCATGCTGGGGATCTCTCCCGACACCCTCTCCTCCTTCGCGCCTGTCGAGGGCCGGATGCACCTTTCCCGGGAGGGGGAGATCGTGGTCGTGGACAGCGCCTCCAGCGGTGCTACGGCAGAGACCGCGATCGAGGCGGCCCGCTACGCCCGGAGCGTGGCGGGCCGTGTGGAGCTGGCGCTGGTCATCGGTGAGGAGGCCCGCGCCGTCTGCGAGGGATTCGCACCTGAGCAGGTGACGAAGGCCATCGTCGCCATCCGCCCCTCCGTGCTGGTACTGGTGGGGAGGACGGCCCGGGAGATGGGGGCCCTCAGAGAACGGTCCGGTGGAATTCCCGCCGGCGTGGTCCGGGCAGAAACCCTGGAGGAAGGGAGAAGGATGGCCCGGTCCCGGATCACGGCGGGATCCCTGGTGCTGGCCGTGAAGACCTGGAGGTGAGAAGAGTGGCCCTGCAGTACATCCAGCCCCGGCCCAGCTCCATCGTCGCTGCCCTGTACACCG
>JAJRDC010000054.1 GCA_028678635.1 Methanomicrobiales archaeon | reverse complement strand
GCTTTTACCTTCTCCCGGGAAATTTCCCGGACCTTCACCAGCCGGTCCAGGATCTCCCGCATGTCCTGCAATCCGTCAAGGTTCAGAAGGGTTTCGATTTCGTAGGGGAACATCGTAGGGTATCTCCACCGGTATTTTTACTGGAAACCTCTTTTTCACATCGCGAGGGATTAATTGGTATATCAAAACCTCTATATATAGGTTATACATTCTAACCTCCACCGTCGCCTGCCTGATCCCCTTCTCCTGACAGCCTTCCCTGTTGATTACCAAATTATTGGAAGTGAAAGGTATGTATAAGTCCCCGGCATCCCCATGAACACGATCATGATGAAACGACTGATCCTTCTCTTCATCGCGTGCATGGTGATCGTCACCGCGACCCTCGGGGGTGCTGCCACGGCGGCAGAGGATACCACGAAAGAACGTCTGATCCACACCTCTGCCACCGGCGAGGTGACCACCACGGCCGACCAGGCCGAGATCTCGGTCTCGGTCCAGACGGAGAACATGGACCCGAAGCGTGCCCAGGCAGAGAACGCGGCGATCATGGCCGATGTCATCGCGGCCCTGAAAGCGGCCGGAGTCGCGGAGTCCGACTTAAAGACCACCGGCTTCTCCCTGTACCCTGTCTACGATGAGAGCGGCTCGATCTTTGCAAAGAACATCAAGTATTACCGGGTCACGAATACCCTCCTCATCACGGTAAGAGACGTGAACATGACGGGAGAGCTCCTTGATCTCGCGGTGGCGAACGGTGCCAATAACGTGAACGGCGTCACCTTTACCATCTCGGATGAGAAGCAGCAGGCGCTGCGCGACGATGCCCTGACAGAGGCCGTGCAGCTGGCACGGGCCGATGCCGATGCCGTGGCAAAGGCGACCGGTCTCACCATCACCGGCGTCCGGGAGATCACGGTGAGCGGCGGGTACATCCCCTATGCCCGTGCAGAGATGTCCTACGCGAACGGGAAAGCGGCGGCGCCGACCCCGCTGCAGCCCGGCGAGATGACGGTGTCTGCATCGGTCTCCATCAGCTATACCTGTGCCTGAACAGGCGGATATCACCTCCACTCTTTTCCTTACACTGGATTCTCCGGGATGGTATCGGAACCTGCTGACGCACCCTGGACACTGTCGTCAGTCGTCTGCTATCACTGCGGCCCACAAGGTCTTTTCCGATGAAAGGATATCGGTGTAATCCCTTCGTAGAGTTCTACTGGGACGCTCCTTGGGGGCTTTCGCCCCCCCCGCCGCCTGGGCGTCCCCCTGCGGTTGATCCGGATTGATGCCACTTCGGGAGATAACACCCGGGTGAAGAGACTATCCTCCTGTCATGGAGGAGGGGCCGGGAGGTGGCAACGCCCCCTCCCGCACCAGTCCGAAACCAGTCTGAAAGGTAATGCAAAGGGCCTCATCCGCGATATCCTTGATCCAGCCACCTTTATCCGTTCCGCCGGGAAAGAACTCCCTGCAGACATGACCGGGAAGCTCCGGGAGAGGATGGCATGGGCAGGTGCGATCTGGCTCTCGGGCATCGGGATCACCACCCTTCTCGGGTTCGCCCTCCTGATCCTCATCTACCTGCAGGGAATGGATCTCTCCATCCCGTACCTCTTCCTGGTCCCCATCCTGATGGCCTCCTTCCGCTACCTCTGGCGGGGGGTCATCTACTCGGCGGTGATCGCGTCCGCGTACGTGGTCATTGCCACCGTGCTCCTGGGAGGATCCCCCTGGCTGGCCCTCCTGCAGGCCATCATCTTTGTCTGGGTCGGGGTCTTTGTCGCGTACCTGACGGTGAACCTGAAGCTAGAACAGGGGCGGTACCGTGCGATCTTTGACAGCGCCGAGTCCGGGATCTGCATCTTCTCGCCGCACCAGGGCAGGATCTCCGACGTGAACCTCCGCTGTGCCTCCTGGCTCGGGTACACCCGGGCCGATCTGATCGGACGGGAGTTCACATCCCTCTGGAAGCAGCCGCAGGCCCTCAATTCCCTCAGCTGCACCCTGAGGGAGAAGGGATCGGCAGGGGACGTGGAGGCTGAGCTGGTGGCAAAGGACGGTACAACCCGCTGGGGCCTGGTCTCCCTGGTCCCGGTACCGGATGGATCCCTGCTCCTGACCCTGGTGGATATCACTGCCCGCAAGGAGGCGGACGCCACGCTGCAGCAATACCAGGAGCACCTGGAGGAGCAGGTGGAAGAGCGCACCCGGGCACTGGAGCAGGCGAACCTCCAGCTTCTGACCGAAGTCGCTGACCGGAAGCGGGCCGAGCAGGCCCTTCGGATCCGGGAGGCCCACCTCACGGCTATCTTCGAGGCGGCGCTGCGGGTGGCCTACATCATCACGAGCATCGAGGGGACGAGGACCACGATCCTGGACTTCTCGCCGGGCGCGGAGCACACGTTCGGGTACCGGAAGGACGAGGTGGTGGGGAAGCCCGTGGCCCTGATCCACCTCCCGGAGGACATCGAGCGGCTGGCTGCATACCAGGAGAAGATGCAGAAGAAGGGAGTGGAGTACTCCGGGGAGCTGACCATGGTGCGGAAATCGGGAGAGCGTTTCCCCGTCCTCTTCTCCATGTACCCGCTCCCGTCGTCGGACGGGATCCTGACCCGGGCCGTCTGCGTGGCCATCGACATCACCAAGCGGAAGCAGGCCGAGGAGAAGATCCGGGCCTCCCTGGAGGAGAAGGAGCAGCTCCTCCAGGAGATCCACCACCGGGTGAAGAACAACATGCAGGTGATCTCGGGATTCTTGGCCCTCCAGGCCCGGAAGATCAGGGATCCCGCCGTCCAGCAGATGTTCACGGACAGCGAGAACCGGATCCGGACCATGGCCCTGATCCACGAGAACCTGTACCAGTCCCGTTCCTTTGGCCGGATCCGCATGCAGGAGTATCTGGGCCGGCTTGCCGATTTCCTGCTCCATTCCTATGCGGAGCTGGCGGCACGGGTGAAGACCACCGTGGACGCCGGCGAGGTGACCATGGACATTGACACCGCCATCCCCTGCGGACTCGTGGTGAACGAACTCGTCTCCAATGCCCTGAAGTACGCCTTCCCGGAGGGGAAGGAGGGGACCATCCGGATCTCGCTCGCCCCGGAGCCCGGAGGGGGCTACGGGATGGTCATCGCGGATGATGGAATCGGACTTCCGCCGAACGTGGACTTCAGCACCACGGATACCCTGGGCCTCTCGCTGGTCCACGGCCTGGTCACCACCCAGCTGGGGGGGACCATCGGGATCGAGCGGGGGCAGGGGACCATGTACCGGATCACGATCCCGGCACGGCAGAACCCGAAGGAACCCTGACCCTGTCGCTTTTCCCGAACCACAGGGGACCGCACGGGGCAGGAACCTTGATGGGGGGTTCGCGAAGGGGCAGGCTTATCATCAGGGTTTCCAGAATGGATGGGTAAGGAGG
>JAJRDC010000018.1 GCA_028678635.1 Methanomicrobiales archaeon | reverse complement strand
TATCAATGTGGTGATGGCACCTCTCCACGTACTCCTCCACCGTACCCGACTGCCGGCCGCGGAACATGGATGCCACGGACCGGTCCCCGAAGATGTCCAGGGCGCACCCCGTACGGGGATCTACGAGGCCGCTCCCCCGGACGATGGCGTCCGGGATGGCCCCGGCGAGCCCGCAGAAGTTCCCGATGGTCTTCGCGAAGGGGTTCAGGGCATCGGGGGGGACATCGCTCGTGATCCGGCCATCCAGCGTGGTCCCGAAGTCAATGGTCAGGCAGGGGTTGCGGAAGTCCACCGGGGTCCACTTGGCCCCTTCCTTGATGCCGGCCATGGCCAGCTCCCCCTCCATTTCGTTAGCCACCATCTCCACCCCGGTGGATCCCATCGGGGGGATGACACCCGCCACCGCCCCCACAAAGACCACCTTGTCGGCAAAGCTGAAGGGCTGGAGCTTCTTCGGCAGGTTCTCCTTGGACATCGGCGGGGTCATCTTCCGGGGAGGGACCCCGGCAAGGAGGCAGCCATTCGCGAGGGCAATCACGAAATCCCCCACCTGGTCCGGCGACTCCATCTCTGCCACGACACCGGTGGACCGGACAGCGAAGTCCAGGTCGCTCACGATATCCAGGTGGACCTCCCGGTGGCACTCCAGCAGGATCTCCCGGACCAGGTCCGTCACCGACTGGCGGGTGATCTGGGTGCCGTCGATGGTTTCGCCGAAGATCTCCTCCCCGGGCCTGGGTTTGCGCACGTCCCGGGACATCCGGACCGTTTTATTGATCAGGTAGGCCTGGCCCGTCTCCAGGTTGGTCCCAGTGAGGATGCACTTGGTCGTGGTGTTCCCCATCTCCACCGATGCCACCAGGAAGTAGGGCTTCACCTTGTACTCGGGAATGTGCATCCCGGCGCCGTGGGCGATAGACGGCGGACGGGGACTTTCCACGATATGGGGCTGGGGTTTGAAAAAACGGTCCAAAAAACGGGGAGGCATCCTACAGGATGTACCGGCCCCGGATCGATAAGGATTTCCCTTTGCCCCCCCTCGAGGTTGAAGATTTCATCATGTGAGAAATTACGGGGTTTTACCATTAGATGCTTCTACTGAGACGCTCCTGGGGGCTCCCGCCCCCGCCGCGTGGGCGTCCCCCCGTCGGTTGATCCGGAGAGGGGCATTTTCGGGAATTGAACCCGGATCTCGGACTATCCTCTCGTCACGGGGGAGGGACCGGGAGGGGGCGAGTGGCCCCCTCCCGCCGGCAATCCATGGTCAGGCCAGTCCCCCCTGCGATTCCCCGGCTGCTATTTAAATCCCGGAATCCCAACCACTTGTACTATGGCCAGGCGGACGCAGGGATGCGACGTGGTGATCTTCTGCGGCGGCCGGGGGACACGCCTCTCGGAGAAGACGCGGGAGATGCCCAAGCCCCTGATCGAGCTGGGGGAATACCCCATCCTCTGGCACATCATGAAGATCTACTCCCACCACGGCCACCACCGGTTTGTCCTGGCGCTGGGGTACCGGGGGGAGATGATCGTTGAGTACTTCCTGCACCGGCACCCGATGCAGCAGAACTTCACCGCCGATCTCTCGGATCCCTCCCTCCCCGTTGTGCCTGAGCCCTGGACCGTTTCTTTCATCCAGACAGGCCTGGAGGCAAAGACAGCCACGCGCCTTCTGAGGTGCCGTGATCATATCGGGAGCCGTCCCTTCATGGTTACCTACGGGGACGGCGTTGCAGATATCGACCTCCATGCCCTCGCCTCCCGGCACCGGAAGCTCCGGAAGGAACACGGTGTTCTCGGGACCATCACCATCACCCGCCCGTATTCCAAGTATGGTATCGCGTCCCTGAAAGGGGATCTCATCGAAAGGTTCCGGGAGAAACCCCTGATGAACGAGTACATCAACGTGGGATTCATGGTGCTGGAGGACGGGATCTTTGACTACATCTCCGAAGGCGAAGACGTGATGTTCGAGGAGACGCTCCAGCGGGTGGCCGGGGAGGGGCTCCTCGGGTACTACGTCCACGACGGGTTCTGGCACGCCATGGACACCTACAAGGATTACGAGGACCTGAACCGGATGTGGAAGGAAGGGCCGGGGTGGAAGATATGGAACGACTGAAGGGCGGGAAGGGCCGGCGGACCGCCAGGCGGGCACAGGAGGCGGGTACGCCGGGCCGAACGAAGGCCTGGAACGGGAAGCGGGTCTTTGTCACCGGTGCGACCGGGGTCATCGGCCTCTCCCTGACCCGGGCACTGGAAGGGCTTGGGGCAGAGGTGACGGTCCTGGTCCGGGACTGGGTGCCCCGGGCGCGTTCCCTGGGCGAATGGCTGGACGGGAAGGGGAATGTGACGGTGGTCCGGGGGGATCTCGAGGACCGTGACCTCCTTTCCCGGATCCTGTCCGAGTACGAGACCGAGGTCATCTTCCACCTGGGAGCCCAGACGATCGTCAGGGCCGGGAGTGTTTCCCCGGTCACCACCTTTGCGGCCAACATCGCCGGCACCTGGAACCTGCTGGAGGCGGCACGGACCACGGGGATGTACGACGGCGATGGCGTCTCCGCGATCTGCGTCGCCTCGTCGGACAAGGCTTACGGGACGGCGGAGAAACTCCCCTATACCGAGGAGATGCCCCTTGCCGCTGACCACCCCTACGACGTCTCCAAGAGCTGCACCGACCTGATCGCCCGGTCGTACGCGGTTACTTACGATCTCCCCGTC
>JAJRDC010000020.1 GCA_028678635.1 Methanomicrobiales archaeon | reverse complement strand
CCCACGCCCTGCCGCTCGAGGGATTCAGGGAGAGAGCATGGTCCATGGCCTTCACCACCTCACGGTACCGGCCCATCTTCTCCAGGGTGAGGCCCACCTTGAACCACTCCTCGTGGGTGGGGGCCAGGGACAGGCCGTTCACCCGGGCCTCGGCCGACTCCTCGTGCCGCCCCATGCCCTCCAGGATCTCGGCCTCCTTGTACCAGGACGCCGCGTCATCAGGGTTAAGAACCAGGGCACGGTCCACGGATCTGAGGGCCTCGTGGTCCCTCCCCAGGAGGTGGAGAAACCAGGCCCGGGTGGAGAGGGCCACCGGGTCGGCGGGGTTTTTCGAGAGCGCCTCCTCGCAGCGCCGGAGCCTCTCCTCAATGTCACCCTGGCTGGCCTGGGGGGCATCACCGCCCGCCGCCGATTGCTCTCCCTTCAATAATGAACGCTGGATCCGGGGGGGAATAAAGGTTGTGATGAGGGACACTGGATGATTCCCGCGGACTGGACAGGGGAAAAAATGCAGTGCGGCAGGACTCCCCGAACTCCAGGAACGCTGTTGTTTTCCTGCCCCTCGGGGTCCTCACAGGATGACCTGGTGTTACGTTGAATAGGGCGCGGAACCGGTCTGGACACAGGCGCCACCGGCAGTTCCACCGGGAATGCACGAGAGTGCGGCCGTGTAACCCGTCTGGCAGGAACTCTGCATACCGGCCGGGCATTCGGTCAGGGGCAGGAGTTCCGGCCTGAAATAATCTTTCATGGATGGCCCATCACCAGAATCGGTGATAATACTTGCGATTTTATCCGCGTGGGGTTCCCCAGGGGGAACTGCGCAGGCATGCTCAGTTCTTCCCTGCCTGCATCTTCTGCAGGACGGAGGCCTTCCCCTGCCGGGCAGTGGTGTTGTCCGGGTCCAGGGCCAGGGCCTGCTCATAGGCCTGGAGCGCCTCGGAGTTCCGTCCCATGCCCTCCAGGGCCGTTCCCCGGCCGGCCAGGGCCACGGCATCCCCGGGAAGCCGGGCCAGGACCCGGTCAAAGGCCTGCAGGGCCTCCGGGTACCGGCCCAGGCGGGTGCAGGCGATCCCCCGGTTCCCCAGGCCCATCAGTTCGTCCGGGTGCCGGGCCAGGAGCCGGTCGCTGGCAGCCAGGGCCTCGGGATATCGCCCCAGCTGGTTCAGGGCATATGCCCGGTATCCCTGGGCGAAGACACTGTCAGGATTGCCCGCGAGTACCTGGTCGCAGGCCGCCAGCGCGTCGGCGAACCTGCCGAGAGCCACGAGGGCCCATGCCTTCCGGGCCCATCCAGCAGAGTCCCCTGCGTTCTGGGCGAGGGCCTGCTCTGCCTCCCGGAGGACGGCATGGGGATCCTGGGATGTGCCCTCACCGGGAGCACCTTCTGCCGCCTCGTGGAGGGATCCCCGGGACTGCGCCATCCGGGCCAGGTTCTGCCGGGCCGCCTGTGCGAACGGGTTGCCGGGGTTGATGGCCAGCGCCCGGTCCAGGGACTGGAACGCCTCCGGGAACCGGCCCATGGCCCCCAGCGCTTCCCCCCGGGCGATGTGGACCACGACGTTGTTCGGTTCCAGGGCCTGCGCCTTCTCGATGGCCTGGAGGGCCTCCTCAGGCCTCCTGAGGGCGGTGAGGATCGACCCCAGGGAGATCCATGCCGATGCATTCTTCGGGTTCAGCGAGGTGGACTTCCGGACGGACTGGAGGGCCTCCTCGTTCCTCCCCAGGGCGTTCAGAACCATCCCCTGGATGTTCCAGAGCTGGGCGTCGCCGGGATGGATGGTCAGGGCCCGCGACGCAGCCTGGAGCGCCTCGCTGTGCCTGCCCAGGAGAAAGAGGCTCTCCGCCCTCAGCCTCCACCCGGTGATCTCCGCGGGCTTCTGCGCGAGGATTGCGTCGGCCACCTGGAGGTTCCGGGCGATCTGCTCCCGGCCGGGCACACCGTTCATGGAGGTGTGCTGGAGGAGACGGACAATAAAGGTTGCTTTTCAGTCCCGGGGGACAAGGTGGTCAGGGGGTGAACCCGGCGATGGCCGAGAACCCGGCCCGCACCGCAGAGGCGATCCGGACGTCCGGGCTCTGCACGTCCATCTCCTTCATCTCCCGGATCACGGTATCACCTACGCCCAGGGCCGTCCCGTAGACCAGCCACTCCCCCCACATGGCGATGTCCCGCGGAGGGTACTTCCGGATCAGGGCCAGGTCCGAGAGGAAGACCCGGAAGGCGTCCCACTCCCGCTTCAGCCTGTAGGCGTCCCCCTTCCAGGTGCCGAAGACCGTGGGCGCGAGGGTCCAGGCCCCGGCGGCCACCGACACGGCGAAGAGGGTGAGGATCACCGCGGGAACCAGCAGGGCGGCGGCGGAGGGCACCACAATGAGGGAGAGGATCGCGACCCCGCAGAGAATCGAGGCCAGCTGGAGTACCGGCACCACCCGTTCCCGCCCGTCCTCGAGGTACCGGTACACCACCGTCCGGTCCGGGACATGCGACAGGGAGACCAGGTCGGCCTTCACCTGCAGCACCCTGGCCTGGGCCAGCGCATCGGTCCGGGCCAGGGCGCTCATCTGCCAGAGGTCCTGCGTGCCGACCGTCCCCCCCTGGGACAGGGTGGTGAGGAACCGGAGGACACGTTTCTCGTAGGGATCATCGGTCTCAGGCATGGCCACCCGGAGCCGGATGTGGCCTCCCTCGGGGATCCCGCGGTCAGGCTCTCCCGCCGGCGGACCGCCGGCCGGAACCCCGGCGCCGGTCTCCGGCAGGATCTCCAGGAACCCGCGCCGGTAAAGGTCCAGGACCGTGGCATAGAAGCCATTCTCATCGAAATCGCCGGGTTCCCCGGTGAAGACCATGTGCACGACCCAGGGTTTCAGGGTGGGGTCCGGGACAAAGGAGAGGTACGGAGGTACAGTGAACTGTCGTTCCCGCCCGTGACGCTCCCAGATGACGTAGAGAGAGGCGGGGACCGCGATGGCGGCGCCGAGAGCTGCGAGGAGCAGGAGCGCGCCGAGCAGCACAGGCACGAAGACGGCAATCAGGAAAAGGACGATGATGGCGGCGATCACCAGGGTGACGGGGATGCGGGGCCCGGGCCACTCGTCCATGACAGTACCTTTGTTCCGGTATGATCCCCTCCCCCATATCAACCATCCGGGAAAGGCCCGCCCGATACACGTAATATCCCCCTGCACTCCACCATTCCTCAGGGGCTCTGCGCCTTGTCTGCCATCCAGGTCACCGGCCTCACGAAGAAATTCGGCACCCTCACCGCCGTGAACCGGGTGAGTTTCACCGTGCCGGAAGGAGAGATCTTCGGGTACCTGGGCCCGAATGGTGCAGGGAAGACGACCACCATCCGGATCCTGACCGGGATCACCCTCCCCACGGAGGGCACGGCTACGATTCTCGGGCATGACATCGTGGAGGAGACCCTCACCGCCCGGAGCCACATGGGCATCGTCCCTGAGACCTCCAACATCTACGATGACCTCACCGCCTGGCAGAACCTGATGTTCACCGCCGAGCTCTACCACGTGGGGAAGGCTGCGCGGGAAAAGCGGGCTCGGGAGCTCCTGGAGACGTTCCAGCTCCTGGACCGGAAGGACGATAAGGTCCACGGATACTCGAAGGGAATGAAGCGCCGGCTCACGCTGGCCATGGGGCTCGTGAACGACCCGCAGCTCCTCTTCCTGGACGAGCCCACGTCGGGGCTGGACGTGCAGTCC
>JAJRDC010000197.1 GCA_028678635.1 Methanomicrobiales archaeon | reverse complement strand
CCCTCCCGGAGGACCTGTCCTTCGACCTCTCCCTGGTCCGGCGGCTCTTTACCGTGGCGGTGCCCTCTGCGCTCCAGAACGGGATGCGGGCCTTCGCATCCCTGGCGCTCATGGTCATCGTCACCGCCTACGGGGCAGCAGCGGTCTCAGCCTTTGGGATCGCCTTCCGGGTGGAGTACATCCTGCTGATGCCCGGCTTCGCCTTCGCCACCGCGACCGCGGTGCTGGTGGGCCAGAACCTTGGGGCTCGCCGCCCGGAACGGGCCGAACAGGGAGTCCGCATCTCCCTCCTGATCTACGGCAGCCTGATGGCCGCCTGCTCGGTGGCCTGCATCCTCTTTGCCCCCGCCATTATCAGGTTCTTTGATCCCTCCGGCGCCAGCATCCCTGCGGGGGCGAGCTACTTTGCCACGGTGGCCCCGTTCTACGTACTGATGGCCGCCTCCGTGGTCCTGGCCTTTGCCATGAACGGGGCCGGAGCCACCCGGATCCCGATGCTGGCCACGTTCATCGCCCTCGTCCTGGTCCAGATACCCCTCGCCCTCTGGCTTCCGGCCTGGACCGGAGCCGGCCTCTCGGGCGTGTGGTATGCCATCGCGATTGCCATCATCACGCAGTGCGCGGCGCTCGCGGTGTTCTACCGCCGCGGCCATTGGAAATCAGTCCTTCTCTGAGGATGCGGCCGAATCTGGTATGAATGGATTTGTCGGTTTACGAGGAGGGATGATACTACGGGGACGCTCCTGGGGGCTCCCGCCCCCGCTGCGTGGGCGCCCCCCGGTCGATAGGGATTTCAGATCGCGTCGTGTATCCCCTTTCCGGACAGGCCCTATCCTCAGCAGGGGAGGGACCGAGAGGGGGCTGCGCTCCCTCCCGGACGATGCTGCGATGTACCGTTGTTTCCCTATCTCCTTACCACTCGATGAGAAGGGCTTACCGCAGCAGTCGAAAAAAGGTATTCTCTCTATTTCCTCTTCAGATTCTTCCCCGCCTTCCATGCATCGCCGGCATACTCCCCGACGGTCCAATACCGGTTGTCCGGCATGGTGAGGAGGAGCGGGTTCACCTTCTTGATATCCAGTTTCCCCTCCGTCAGGAACCGCTCCTCCGTGTGGGAGCCCACGATCTCGCCGATGTAGAGCGTGTTCGTCGGCATCTCCACCATGTTCACGAGCCGGCACTCCAGCGTGAGCGGGCACTCCCGGATCAGGGGAGCGGTAGGGAGCGTCCCGTAGTACACGTCGAAGAGCCGTCCCTTGTCCTCGGCTTTCCCCGAGACCAGACCGCAGTAGTCGGTCTTTTCCATCATGTCCTTGGACGGGACGTTGATGCTGAACGTCCGATGTTCCCGTATCCCCTTTGGAGTGTGGTGATGGTTCCCCACGCCGGCACCGATGAGTGGCGGGTTCGCATTGACCCGCGAGAGCCAACCAAGGGCCATGAAGTTGGGCTTTCCATCCACAACGGTTCCAAGCAGGGTTACGGGCATGGGGTACACGAAGACGTTTGTCCCGATGCTGATTTTCTGCATGGAAAAAGAGAGGGGGACCTACGGCTTGAGGTTATTGTTGTGACTTCGCCGACCCCTGGCCCTGCAGAAGGAAGACATCCATGGGGCAGCGGGAACCGAAGGTTCCCCCAGGAGCGTTCCACCAGTATGGCATCGATGAAATCGTAGTAATCTGCAGCTACTTCATCCGCTCCAGTGCCAGCGCACCCAGGTAGGCCATGGTCTGGAAGATCTCCCGGTTCTCGGGGGTGAGCATCACGTCAGGATCCCGGAAGGCAAAGGCCAGCACCCCGAAGACCACGCCATGGGCTTCCATAGGAACATAGTGCCCGGTTCCCGCGGGGAGGTTGTCGGTCCCCCGGCCGGCAGGCTCACCGTTATCGTACGCCCACTGGGCAATCGTGCGTTCCTTCTCGGTGAGGGGATAGTCCATGTCCCCGGAGAGGACCATCAGGCCTGCAAGAGTCGGTCCCAGGATGGCCGAGGATCCCCCGCCCAGGCCCTGCATGTTGCGGGCCAGGATCTCAAAGACCTGCTGCCGGTCGTCCGCCTCAACCAGCTGCCGGGAAAGCCCGGCCACGGCAGCCACCTCGGCCTCGCTCTTCCAGATCTGGGGGAGCAGGTGCCGGATCCGGGTAGCCAGGTGGCTGATGACCAGCGCCACCACCACATAGCCAACAAACGCGATGAGGTACTGCCAGTCCTCGACCGAGAAGGTGTAGTAGGGTTCCACGAAAAGGAAATCAAAGGCAAG
Source organism: Methanomicrobiales archaeon (assembly GCA_028678635.1). Next base: position 4,983 of record JAJRDC010000197.1, on the reverse strand, counting down.
GATGCTCACCACCGCGGTGAAGAGGGCTGCCCCCCTGCGGAAGAAGAGGGCGGAGACCACCACCGGCAGGAGCTGGATGATGAGCAGGTTGGCAGGGCTCAGGATTCCGGTCAGGAAATAGTTGAGAAGGGTGACGGTGGCGACCATTACCATGCTGAAGAGGTAGTCCCACGTCGTGAGCACGTGGAGTTGCTGCGTGAGGGGCACCCCCACCTTCTCTGCTTTCGGATCAAAGAGATAGATATCGATCCCTGGGGACCGGCGCATGACCGAATACACCGGGGAGAACAGGATATCGATCCCCTGGGGTTTCCCGAGCATGATCATGGTGACGTTGTTCCTTCGGGCATACTGGAGGAGTTCGTCTGCCACGTCAGCCCCGCGGTACCTCACGGTCCTGCCCCCCAGCTTATGGGCGGTATCCATGGCCTCGGTGATCCAGGCATTCTCCTGATCGGTGAGCGAGAGGTGGGACTGAGTGTCAATGCAGAGAACCACCCAGTCTGCATTGAACCGGGCCGAGAGCCGGTAGGCTGCCCGGACCATCCGCTCGGCCATGGGCCCGGGGCGGATCCCGACCACCAGCCGCTCGGTTGCAGGCCATGGACCCGGGATCGCCCGTGTCCGCATGTGGTCCACCATGCGGGTATCGGTCGCGGCCGCCATGTATCGCAGGGCCAGCTGCCGGAGGGCGAGGAGGTTTCCTGTGCTGAAGTACCGGTCCATGGCCTGCTGGGCCATATCCTTCACATAGACCTTCCCGGCCCTGAGCCGGATCTGGAGGTCCTCCGGGGAGAGGTCGATGAGCCGGATGTCATCGGCCCTGTCCAAGAAGGTATCCGGTACGGTCTCGTTGACCCGGATACCGGTAATCTGGGCCACGGCGTCGTTGAGGCTCTCGATATGCTGGATGTTCACCGTGGTGCAGACCGAGATTCCCGCATGCAGGAGCTCCAGGATATCCTGGTAGCGTTTCCGGTGGCGGCTGTCCGGGGCATTGGTATGGGCGAGTTCGTCGACGAGCACCACCGGCGGCCTGCGCTGCAGGACGGCCTCCAGGTCCATCTCCCGGAGGGAAATGCCCTGGTACTCGACCCGCCGGGAAGGGATCGTCTCCAGCCGGGCTGCCAGGGCATCGGTCTCCGGCCGTCCATGGGTCTCCACGTGGCCGACCAGCACCTCGACCCCGTCCTGGCGCCACTGCTGGGCATCGTGGAGCATGGCATAGGTCTTCCCCACGCCCGGGGCATACCCCAGGTAGATGGTCAGGTGCCCTTCCTGTGCCTTCTGCTCTGCCCTGCGGGCCAGCAGGAGCAGGTCATCGGGCAGGGGTCGGCCGGGTTCAGGATTATCCATTCCCCCCACCTCCCTGCCACCGGTCCAGGTCCCGGTTCAGCTCTCCGACGTTCACGTACGCGCCCGAGAAGGGAACCAGGGGATATACCGCCCGGAAGAGGACCCGCCCCCTCAACGCATCCTCCGGGATTCCCCGCGCCTCCGCCACCACCGGGATCTGCAGGAGCGCCGCATCAAGGCTGAGATGGGGGTCCAGACCGCTCCCCGACGCCATCACCAGGTCCGACGGGATCAGTCCGTCGATACCCAGATCCCGAAGGGACGCCACTCGCATCTCCACGTCATTGAGCATTGCGGGATTCGTGGGACCCAGGTTGGATCCCCCCGAAGCGGTAGCATTGTAGGGTGCCCCCGTGGTGGCCGAGGGCCGGCCCTGGAAGTATCTCGGCAGGCTGAAATTCTGGCCGAGGAGGTCCGATCCCGCCACCTGGCCGTCGGTCTCCTGCACCAGGCTGCCATGGGCCTGGAACGGGAATGCGAGTCCGGCAGCGAGAAGCACCGCGGCTGGGTAGACAACGCCGGTAATGACGAAGAGGACCGTGAACAGGATCGCGGCGGTTCGGAGCGAGCTCATACCATGTTCTCCTAGATATGCATGAGTGCTGAGAGCATCATGTCGATCAGCTTGATCCCGAGAAACGGCGTCACGATCCCCCCGAGTCCGAAGATCACCAGGTTGTAGGTGAAGAGGGTGGAGGCCGGGATCGGCCGGAACCTGACCCCCTTCAGCGCCAGGGGGATCAGGAGCGGGATGACGAGGGCATTGAAGATCACCGCTGAGAGGATGGCGGTATACGGCGTTGACAGGCCCATCACGTTCAGTGCGGCCAGGGAGGGATAGATCCCGACGAGGGCTGCCGGGAGGATGGCAAAGTACTTGGAGACATCGTTTGCCACGGAGAAAGTCGTGAGGGCACCCCGGGTCATCAGGATCTGCTTGCCTATCTCCACGATGTCCAGCAGCTTGGTCGGATCGCTGTCCAGGTCGATGATGTTCGCGGCTTCCCGCGCGGGCTGGGTCCCGTTGTTCATGGCCACCGCCACGTCGGCCTGGGCCAGCGCGGGGGCGTCGTTGGTCCCGTCGCCGGTCATGGCCACCATGTTCCCTTCGGCCTGGTAATTTCGGATCAGCCGGAGCTTCTCCTCGGGATGGGCCTCGGCCACGAAGTCGTCCACGCCGGCCTCTGCGGCGATGGTGGCAGCGGTCAGGTGGTTGTCGCCGGTGATCATCACCGTGCGGATCCCGATGCGGCGGAGGTCCCGGAAGCGTTCCCGGATCCCTGACTTGAGCACGTCCTTCAGGTGGATGACACCCAGGATCGTCGTGCCCCGGCACACGACGAGGGGCGTTCCCCCGGCAGAGGCGATCCCGGTGACCTTCGCCTCCAGGTCCGGGGGCACAACCCCTCCCTGTCCCTGTACCGCCCGGGTCACCGAGTCTGCGGCCCCCTTCAGATAGGTGGTACCGTTCCACTCGATGCCGCTCACCCGCGTGGCCGCGGAGAAGGGAATGTGTCGGACTCCCTCAGGCAGGGTAACAGGGTTTCCCAGAATCCGGGAGGCGAACTCGGCGATGCTCTTTCCTTCAGGGGTCTCGTCCCCCAAAGACGAGAGGTATGCTCCCTCCACCAGTGCTTCACGGCCCTGCCCCTCCACCGGGATCATCTCGGCGGCCTGCCGGGCACCCAGCGTGATGGTCCCGGTCTTGTCCAGGAGGAGCACGTTCACATCGCCGGCCGCCTCGATAGCCCTCCCCGAGAGGGCAACGATGTTCTTCTGGAAGAGGCGGTCCATCCCCGCGATACCGATGGCAGGGAGGAGCGCGGCGATGGTGGTCGGCGCAAGGCAGACGAAGAGGGCCGTGAGGACAGTCACCGAAAGCGGGATCCCCATCCCCGCGACGGAGGCGCTGAACCGGGAGACCGGTTCAAGGTTGCAGACAACGGCCAGGAAGGCGAGGGAGAGCGAGACAAGGAAGATCTGGAGTGCCACCTCGTTGGGGGTCTTCCTCCGCTCAGCCCCCTCTACCATGCAGATCATCCGGTCCAGGAACGTCTGTCCTGGCTCCGCGGTGATTCTGATGGTCACCGCGCCGGCTACCACCGTGGTGCTGCCGGTGACGGCGCTCCGGTCACCGCCGGATTCCCGGATGACCGGGGCCGACTCCCCCGTGACGGCCGCCTCGTTGACGAGAGCTGCACCCTTCACCACCTCCCCGTCGCCGGGGATGAGCTCCCCCGCGCCCACGAGTACCAGATCCCCTGTCCGGAGGTCGGTGGAGGGGACCAGGTGGACATCTCCGGGGACGTCGATGGAACGGAGCCGCTTCGCCGTGATGCTCTGGCGCGCCCGGCGGAGCGATGCGGCCCTGGCCCTGCCCCGGCCCTCAGAGAGCGACTCCGCGAAGCTGGAGAAGAGGACGGTCAGCCAGAGCCAGAGGGAGACGAGGCCGGTGAAGAGCGGGGGCTCCCCGGATCGGCCTGCCAGGCCCGCAAGGAAGACGATCGTCGTGAGGATGCCCCCCAGTTCCACGAGGAGCATCACCGGGTTCTCCCGCTGCCGGCGGGGGTCCAGCTTCCGGAGTGAATCCAAGAACGCCCGGGAGAGGAGGCCTGGCTCCAGCGCCGGAACGTGGTCGAACCGCTTCCGGGCCATACTAGGCGCCCCCGATCATCAGGAGGTGCTCGGCCACGGGCCCCATGGTCAGCACGGGGAAGAACGTGAGGACGCCGACAATCACGATGACAAAGAGCATCCAGAGAACGAAGGCCGGCTGGGCGGTGGGGAGGGTACCGGGGCCGGCGGGGACGGTCTTTTTCCCGGCAACCGTCCCGGCCAGTGCCAGCATCGCCACTGCAGGCACGAACCTCCCGAGGGCCATCACCAGGGCTCCCGTGAGGGTGAAGAAGGGTGCCGTCGCATCGAAACCGGCGAAGGCGCTGCCGTTGTTGTTGGCCATGGACGCATACGCATAGATCAGCTCCGAGAGGCCGTGGGGCCCCGGGTTCAGCATGGCCGCTGAACCTGCCGGGATCAGGAGGGCGACCCCGGTGAAGAGGAGGACTAGGAGTGCAGGGACCAGGATGACAAGGACGGCCATCGTGATCTCCCTCCGCTCCATCTTCTTGCCCAGATACTCCGGTGTCCGGCCGATCATCAGGCCAGCGATGAAGACAGCCACCACGATGAAGGCCAGGTAGGTATAGAACCCGGAGCCGACACCGCCAAATACAACCTCGCCCAGCAGGATCAGGAGCAGGGGGACCATGCCGGCCAGGGGAGTCAGGGAGTCGTGCATGGCGTTCACCGAACCGCAGGAGGTGGCAGTGGTGGCCACGGCGTAGAGGGCAGTCCCCCCCAGGCCGAACCTGACCTCTTTTCCTTCCATGGGGACGCCGGAGATCCCCATCGCCGGGAGGGCAGGGTTGCCGCCCAGTTCCGCCAGGTACAGACCGGTGAAAGCCAGGAGGAAGAGGACGAGCATTGCAGCGTAGATGGCTGCACCCTCCCTCCGGTTCCCGCACATCTCTCCGAAGGTGAAGGGGAGTGAGGCAGGGATGATCAGGATCAGGAAGACCTCAAAAAGGTTGGTGAACGGGTTCGGGTTCTCAAACGGGTGGGCTGCGT
>JAJRDC010000098.1 GCA_028678635.1 Methanomicrobiales archaeon | reverse complement strand
GCCGGCTACCCCTGGGACCTCCTGGAGGCCAACCGGGAGATGCTGGAGCGGGAGGAGCCCGTCCGGGAGGGGATTATCGAGGAAGGGGTGCAGATCTCGGGCAGCGTCTCTATCGGGGAGGGCACGGTGATCCGGGCCGGTACCGTTATCGAGGGGCCCTGTGCCATCGGGAAAGCGTGCCGGATCGGCCCACATGCCTATCTCCGGGGTGCCACATCCATCGGGGACCGGTGCCACATCGGGCATGCCAGCGAGGTGAAGAACTCGGTGATCCTCACCGGGACCAACCTGCCCCACTTCAATTACGTGGCAGACAGCATCGTCGGCTCCCGGTGCAACTTCGGGGCAGGGACAAAGATCGCGAACCTCCGGCACGATCACGGTGAGGTGGTGGTCTGCGGCAGGTCCACGGGAAGGACCAAGTTCGGGGCGGTGGTGGGGGACGGGGTCCTCTTCGGGATCAACTGTTCCGTGAACACCGGTACCGTTGTCGGGGCAGGGGCACGGGTGGCACCCCACGCCTACCTCCACGGCTGCATCGATGACGGGACCGAGATCAGGTGAGTGAGGAGAGATGCAGGCAGTCATTCTCGCGGCAGGGGAGGGGATGCGCCTCCGGCCCCTGACCCACAGCAGGCCGAAGGCGATGATCCCGGTGGCGAACCGGCCGATCATTGCCCATGTGATGGATGCGCTGATCGAGAACGGGATCCGCGACCTGGTGGTGGTGGCAGGGTACCGGAAGGAGGTGGTGCTCAGCTACTGCAACCGCCTCCCCTTCCCGGTCACCACCGTTGTCCAGAAGCGCCAGCTGGGGACCGCCGATGCCCTCCGTGCAGCGGCGGGCGAGATCCGTGACGATTTCCTGGTGCTTCCGGGTGACAACTTCATTGACGCGGCCTCCATCGCACGGATCAAGGATGTCCGGAACGCCATGCTGGTCCGGGAGCACGAGAGCCCCTCCAACTTCGGCGTCGTCGTCATCCGGAAGGGGCACGTGACCGGGATCATCGAGAAGCCGGAACTGGCCCCCACTGTCACGGTCTCCACCGGCATCTTCTCCCTCACCCCCGGGTTTCTGGACCGTATGGAGGCGACCGAGCTTCCTGATGCCGTGATGGATGCCATCTCCCAGGGGATGAAGATGAAGGCCATCCATGCCGAGGGGTGGCAGGATGCCATCTATCCATGGGACGTGCTGAAGCTGAACCGGAGCCTGCTCTCCCGGGTGGAACCCCAGAAGGGTGGCCGGATCCATGGATCCGTCATCTTCTCCGGCACCGTGAGGGTGGGGGAGGGGACCGTGCTCGGCCCCCACACCACGATCCAGGGGCCGGTGGTCATCGGCGACGACTGCCAGATCGGGCCCGGCTGCTGCATCATGCCCCACACCTCCATCGGGTCCCGGGTACGGATCGAGCCCTTCACCCTGGTATCGGATTCCCTTCTCATGGATGATGCCTCGGTGGGATCACACTCCCACCTCCAGGATGCGGTGGTGGGAGAGGGATGTTCCCTCGCCGATCACACGAGCACCATTCGGGACGAGAGTCTCTTTTCCATCGAGGGAAAGGTGCAGAGGGCCTCTTTCGGGGCGGTGCTGGGAGACCGGGTGACATCCGCCCCCTTCACCGTCTTCCGGAACTGCGTGGTGGGCAACGGGGTCTCCCTCCGATCCGGACGGGTGGTCACGTCGGTGGTCCCGGACGGGACCCTGGTGATGTAGGATGTGCGGGATCGTGGGCTATGTGGGGAGGCGGACGGCTGCACCGCTGCTCGTGGAAGGGCTGCGGAAGCTGGAGTATCGGGGCTACGACTCCTATGGCGTGGCCACGCTCCACCGCAGCGTCTCGGTGATGAAGAAAAGCGGCCGGATCCCGGAGAAGGCCGACCTGGGGAAGGGGATGAAGGGAAAGATCGGGATCGGGCACACCCGGTGGGCGACCCACGGCGAACCCAGCGACCGCAACGCCCACCCTCACACCGACTGCACGGGGAACATCGCTGTCGTGCATAACGGCATCATCGAGAACTACGCCACCCTCCGGGAGGAACTGGAGGAGCGGGGCCACCGGTTCCGGTCCGAGACCGACACCGAGGTGATCGCCCACCTGGTGGAGGAAGGGTACCGGCCCGGGGAGCTGCAGGAGGCGGTGGAACAGGCCCTCCGGCATCTCGAGGGATCCTATGCGATTCTTGTCATTGCACAGGACGAGCCCGGGATCGTGGCGGCCCGGAAGTCCAGCCCCCTCGTCATCGGCATCGGCGACGGGGAGATGCTGGCCGCATCGGACATGACCCCGCTTCTCGAGTACACCGAGCGGGTGATCTTCCTCGAGGACGGCGACGTGGCCACACTCCGCGAGGAGGGTGTGGCCATCTGCTGCAACGGTCATTCCGTCCAGCGCCCCGTGGAACAGGTCACCTGGTGCCTGGACGACGTGAAGAAGGGGGGGTTCCCCCATTTCATGTTAAAGGAGATCCACGAGCAGCCGCAGGTCTTTTATGAGACGGTCCGGTCCGTGGATGCCCGGGACATGGCCGCCCAGGTCCGCGCCTCACCCTGGGTCACCCTCATCGGCTGCGGGACCTCCTACCATGCGGGTCTCGTGGCCAGGTACCTGCTGGAGGAGCAGGCCGGGATCCCCGTGCGGGTGGAGATGGGATCCGAGTTCAAGTACTCTTCCCACCCGCTCCGGGGCCTGGTGGTGGGGATCACCCAGTCCGGGGAAACGGCCGATACCCTCACCGCGCTCCAGAAGGCCAGATCCCACAACTGCCCCACGGCGGCGGTGACGAACGTGGTGGGATCCTCGGTCACCCGCCTGGCCGACCAGGTGCTCTACACCCGGGCCGGCCCCGAGATCGGCGTGGCCGCCACCAAGTCCTTCACCGCGCAGCTGGCGGTCTTCCTCCAGCTGGCCAGCCGGCTCTCCGACGGGGCACTGGACGGAGCCATCGGCAGCGCCCACCTGGCCATCGGCGATGCCCTGCGGACGGAGCTGGACGATGCCGTCAGCCTCTGCACCGGGGCCAGGGACATCTTCTTCGTGGGGAGGGGGCCTTTCTACCCGGTGGCGCTGGAAGGAGCGCTGAAGATGAAGGAGATCTCGTACATCCATGCCGAGGGCTACCCGGCAGGGGAGCTGAAGCACGGCCCCTTCGCGCTCCTCACGCCGGAGACCCCGGTGGTGGCCATCGCCCTTCCCGGCCCCACCTACGCGGCCATGATCTCCAATGTGAAGGAGATGAAGGCACGGCAGGCCCCGGTCATCGGCATCGGGGCGGCCGGGGACACGGAGCTTTCCGACATCGTGGACGTGTTCCTGCCCCTGCCGGACGGAACGGAACTCGTGCACCTCCTCACCTCCACCGTGATCCTGCAGCGGCTCGCCTACCACACGGCGGACGCCCTCTCGCGGGACATCGACCGGCCCCGGAACCTGGCCAAGAGCGTGACCGTGGAATGACATCGTACGGAAACAACAGGATTGGCAAAGGCGCCCGCATCTTTGAACCGGTGACACTGGGGTTCCCCTCCCGGGAGCGGCTGGGAACCACTTCCTACCCCGGTGTCACCATCGGGAAGGACGCGGTGATCCGCTCGGGATCGGTCCTCTACAGCGACGTGGTGATTGGCGATGGCTTCCAGTGCGGCCACGGGGTCCTGATCCGGGAGCATACCACTATCGGGGACCGGGTGGCGGTCGGGACCGGCACGATCATCGAGGGGTTCGCAACCATTGGGAACGATGTCCGGATGCAATCACTGGTCTTTGTCCCCACCCACACGGTCATAGGAAACGGTGTCTTTCTCGGACCCCACGCGGTGCTGACCAATGACCGTTACCCCCCGACCGGCACACCCGAGCTCCGGGGCCCCACTCTCGAGGATGGGGCGGTCATCGGGGCCAATGCCACCGTCCTCCCCGGGATCACCATCGGGGCGGGGGCCGTGGTGGCGGCGGGGGCCGTGGTCACCGCCGATGTGCCGGCACGGAGGATGGCGGTGGGGGTCCCGGCCCGGATCCGGGACCTGCCGGAGGTGTACCGTCCGTGACGATCCGGATTCCCATCGCCCGTCCCCGGATTGGCACGGAGGAGACGGAGGCGGTGCGGCGGGTGATGGAGAGCGGGAACCTGGCGCAGGGAGCGGCAGTGGCCGCCTTCGAGCGGGAGTTCGCCGCGTTCTGCCAGGTCAAGCACGCCATTGCCGTGAACAACGGTACGGCAGCCCTCCACGCGGCGCTGCTGGCCGCCGGGGTCGGGCCGGGCGACGAGGTGATCGTCCCCTCCTTCACCTTCATTGCGACCGCAACCTCCGTTTCCATGTGCGGCGCCATCCCGCGGTGCGTGGACGTGGAGGAACGGACCTTCAACCTGGACCCGGAGGCGGTCGAACGGGCCGTCACCCCGAAGACCCGGGCCGTGGTGGGAGTTCACCTCTTCGGCCAGCTCTGCGACGTGGCGGCCATCTCCGGGATCTGCGACGAGCATGACCTGGCCTTCATCGAGGACGCGTGCCAGGCCCATGGCGCCACCTTCACGGGCCTTCCCGCGGGTTCCTTCGGCGATGCCGGGTGCTTCTCCTTCTATGCCACGAAGAACATGACCACGGGCGAGGGGGGCATGGTGACCACCGACTCGGACGATCTGGCCGCAGCGGTACGCCTCCTCATCAACCATGGCCAGAGCCGGAAGTACCTGCACACGCGCCTGGGCTACAACTACCGGATGACGGACGTGGCCGGGGCCATGGGGCTTGTCCAGCTCCGGAAGCTCCCTGCCATGAACGAGGCCCGGGTAAAGAACGCCCGGTACCTGGACGGTCACCTCCGGCACGACGGGATCCTGATCCCCCGGCGAAAGGCGGGATTCTCCCACGTGTACCACCAGTACGTGGTCCAGGTGACCCGGGAGTTCCCGCGGACGCGGGACAGCCTGGCCATGTACCTGGGTGAGAAGGGGATCGGGACCGCGGTCCACTACCCGATGCCGATCCACCGCCAGCCGCTCTATGGAGAGATCGCCCCGGGGGGGCCGTGCCCGGTCTCCGAGCGCCTTGGAGGGACCGTGCTTTCGCTGCCGGTCCACCCAGAAGTCAGCGAAGAGGACATTGCATTCGTTGCGGAGACTGTGAACGGAGCGTGAGATGAGTATGGATGTGGGTGTCATCGGTGTGGGAACGATGGGGCGGAACCATGCCCGGGTGTACGCGGAGCTCCGGGCGGTGGACCGCCTCCTGGTCCATGATCTGAACCGGAATGCGGCGGAGGAGATGGGGAGGATGCACGGGGCCACGGTCTGCGACACGGTGGAAGACCTCCTGCAGGAGGCAGACGCCGTCTCCATCTGTGTCCCCACGCCCCACCACCTGAAAGTGGCAGAGGCGGCGGCAGACGCGGGGGTGCACATGCTGATAGAAAAACCCATCTGTGCCACCGCGTCCGAGGGGAAGGCCCTCCAGAGGATCCTCCCCCGGGACCTGACCGTCGGGATCGGGCACATCGAGCGGTTCAATCCCATTGTCGCAGAGATCCGGAAGATAGCAAAGAAGCCACTCTACGTGGAGATGAAGCGGCACAACCCGGCCTCGGCCCGGGTCACCGGCTCCTCGGTGGTGGAGGACCTGATGATCCATGACGTCGACATCGCGCTGCATGCCTTCTTCGGCGGGCAGCAGTGTGCGCTCCACTCCAGCGGTACCGACGACCTGGCGGCGGTGCTGATGCGGTGCGGGTCCACCGACGTGTACCTCTCGGCCAGCAGGAAGTCCTCGAAGAAGATCCGGATGTGCTATGTCGAGGAGGAGGACTTCACCGTGGAAGGGGACTTCATGACCCAGGAGATCTTCGTGTACAGGAAACCCGGCCGGTACTCGGTGGAGGCCGAGCGGTACGTGCAGGAGAACATCATCGAGAAGGTGCTCGTGAACAAGGTGGAACCCCTGAAGGTGGAACTGAAGACCTTCCTGGACTGCGCGGCGGCGGGAAGTCCTTTCCCCATCACACCTGCCCAGGCGATCCGGAACCTCGAGGTCTGCGAGGAGATCTCCCGGGGCCTGAGGCACTGACGGGGGAAGGGCCGGTGCGAGCACCATCCCCCCAGAAGAGAGGCGGAGCCCTGAAGGAGGGGGACGGCCGCCTGGCCCGCCTCCTGTCTGAGCGGGGACCGATCCGGAAGGTTGGCGTACTGGGGATGGGATACGTGGGGATCCCGGCCGCCGCCCTCTTCGCCGACTCCGGGGCCTTTGAAAGCGTCGTCGGCTTCCAGCGGGACTCACCCGCGGGACGGACCAAGATCGCTGCCCTGAACCGGGGCGAGAATCCCCTGGGGGGCGAGGAGCCCGATCTCGCGGAGATCCTGGCCCGGGTGGTGGCGAAGGGGACCTTCCGGTGTTCCAGCGACTTTTCCCTGATCGCCGGCATGGACGCGGTCACGGTGGCCATCCAGACGCCTTTTCTCCGGCCGGAGGACCTGCTCCCCGACTTTTCCTCCCT